>DICP01000119.1:12736-17944 GCA_002417685.1 Candidatus Mesolinea sp. UBA5823 | reverse complement strand
CCGCCCAAAGTCAAATGGGTAGACGATATTGATGGCACTCCGCTTTATCAGCGCGAGGATGACAAACCTGAAACGGTGCAACGCCGCATTGATGTTTATTACGAACAGACGGCACCTCTGATTGATTATTATCGTCAGGCTGGGCTGTTAGTCGAAATTGATGGGACGCAGGAAATCGAAAAGGTTACTGAGGATATTCTGAAAGCTATAAAATAAGATGTTTGGTGTAGAAGCAAGTATTAATCTTAAATCAGAAGCAGAAATTGCCTTGATGCGGGAAGCCGGCAGGATCAATGCCGAGACGCTCAACGCTGTGAAAGCTGCTATTGCTCCTGGGGTAAGTACCGCAGAGCTGAATGAAGTTGCTGAAGCAGTACAGCGCAGCTATGGGGTATATTCGCCCTTCAAGAACTACCCGGGCCCTTATCCCTTCCCTGCCAGCATTTGCACAAGCATTAATGAGGAAATGGTACATGGCATCCCCAGCAACCGCAAACTGCGTGAAGGTGATATTATTTCGGTCGATTGCGGTACAGTTTATGAAGGCTTTGTGGGTGATTCTGCCTTTACTGTGGGCGTGGGTGAGATTTCTCCACTCGCCCAAAGCCTGATTGAGGTTACCAAACAAGCTTTAGAAGTTGGCATTGCTGAAATGGTACCCGGAAATCACTTAGGTGATATTGGTGCTGCTATTGAAGAATTTGTCACCAAACACGGTTTTTATGTGACCCACTTGTATACTGGGCACGGTGTTGGGCGTGAAATGCATGAGAACCCGCAAGTGCCTAATTTTGGCAGGCGCGGTGAGGGCATTTTGCTGCGAGAAGGGATGACCTTAGCAATAGAGCCGATGGTTCTGGTAGGGACGCGGCACACGCGCGTTTTGCGCAATGGCTGGACGGTTATCTCACGAGACCGGTCGCTCACAGCGCACCAAGAACACTCGGTCGCAATCACGGCACACGGTCCGGAGATATTGACAAAACTGTAAAAGTAGTTGGACTTGTCAAAAAGGCGAAAATAGATATAATAAACGTTTTGTGGCTATCATAGGAGTGATTAATGAAAGTAAGTGCTTCAATTAAAAAACGCTGTAACAATTGCAAAATCGTCAAACGCGACGGTCGGCTTTACGTCATTTGCACGAATCCAAGACACAAACAGCGACAAGGATAAGGAATTAAACTATGGCTCGTATAGAAGGTGTTGACCTCCCGCGCGACAAGCGCATCCAAATCGGTTTACGGTATATTTACGGCATTGGCCCAACCACCGCAGATAAAATTTTAGCGGAGACTGGGGTTAACCCTGATATCCGCGTCAAAGATTTGACCGAGGCAGATCTTGCCAAGCTGCGTGATTACATTGCAGCTAACCTGAAGGTTGAAGGTGATCTGCGCCGTGAAGTGCAAATGAATATCAAGCGTTTGACGGAAATCGGTTGCTACCGAGGAATGCGTCATCGCCGCAATTTGCCGGTCCACGGGCAACGAACGCGCACGAATGCGCGCACGCGCAAGGGCCCCAAAAAGACCGTTGCTGGTCGCGGGCGCCGTCGTGGAGTGGCTAAGAAATAGCATTGAACTAACAGGTGTAATGTTGAGGGTGGGGTTCCCTTTCTCCCCTGCGGCTACCCGAACCATTACTAAGTTAGACAAGAAGAGATTGAGTGAGGAAGAATTATGGCTAAACAAGCACGTACAGCACGAAGAACAACCAGTTCTCGCAAAGTTAAGCGCCAGGTTTCAGCGGCACAGGTGCATATCTATGCATCCTTTAATAATACGATCGTCACAATAACCGACATGCAGGGTAACACTATTTGTTGGGGAAGCACGGGGACTGCCGGATTTAAAGGCTCAC
Source organism: Candidatus Mesolinea sp. UBA5823 (assembly GCA_002417685.1). Lineage (GTDB taxonomy): Bacteria > Chloroflexota > Anaerolineae > Anaerolineales > Anaerolineaceae > Mesolinea. Next base: position 16,081 of record DICP01000119.1, on the reverse strand, counting down.
GCAAGAGCACACCTTTTGCTGCCCGTTTGGCGACGGAACAGACCATGAAGACTGCCCAATCCATGGGCGTCCAGGAAGTAGAAATGTACATTAAGGGACCTGGCCCAGGCCGTGAAGCTGCAATTCGTGCAATACAATCAATGGGTGTGAAAATCACAAAGATTGATGATGTGACTCCGGTGCCGCATAATGGCTGCCGACCGCCCAAACGCCGCCGCGTATAAAAGAGGAAAAGGAATAAAGAATGGCTAGATATACTGATCCAGTATGCAAATTATGTCGGCGTGAGGGGGAGAAGCTCTACCTAAAAGGGGAGCGTTGCTTTACTCCCAAATGCGCCTTTGAAAAACGCCCATATCCGCCTGGAATGCATGGCAAATACCGCTCTGTCCGCCCTGGGCGTGAGTCGGACTATGCCAAGCAGCTGCGTGCCAAACAAAAAGCACGTCGAATCTATGGTGTGTTTGAGCGACAATTCCGCCGTTATCATACTCAGGCATTGCGTATGCGTGGGATGACTGGTTTGAACTTATTAGTTCTTTTAGAAAGCCGACTCGATAATGTAATCTATCGGCTTGGCTTTGCTGCCAGCCGCTCTCAGGCGCGCATTTTGGTGAGCCATGGCCACTTCTTGGTCAATGGAGAACGCGCTGATATTCCATCTTTTGGCATTTCAGTTGGAGATGTAATTAGCGTGCGTGAAACCTCAAAAGATAACGTCTATTTCAAGAACTTACGGGAAGAAGCTGAAAGCAGAAGCGTTGCCCCATGGTTAGAGCGCGATCTGACCAACCTAAGGGCTCGCGTGCTGCGCCTTCCTGAGCGGTCTGAAATTGATGGCAACCTCAACGAGCAGTTAATCGTTGAGTACTATTCGCGCTAAACCAATATTTAGTTCAGTCTTGCTGATGAGGAGACTGGTAAGGGGCTAACCGTGAGTGGAACAATAGAAATGGTAACACCAAAAGTAGAACGCGAAAACAATACGCGTGAGTTTGGCACGTTCATTATCGGCCCAATGGAAAGAGGATTTGGGCTCACGCTGGGGAATGCGATTCGGCGCGTACTGCTTTCTTCGTTAGAAGGGGCAGCTATCACCGATGTACGTATTACCGATGTGATGCACGAATTCAGTACAATTCCGGGCGTGAGGGAAGATGTCATCCAAATCATGCTGCAGATCAAACAAATCCGCATGAAATTGCATGGCGTGGATACTGCCCAGATACACTTGGAAGTAAAAGGTGAGGGTACGTATACCGCTGCGGACATCGTCTGTCCTCCAGAGGTTGAGATCATCAACCCTGAGTTGTATCTATTCAGTATTACCGAAGCCGGAGCTGAAGTGGAAATGGATATGACTGTGGAGCGAGGCCGCGGCTACATACCTGCAGGAGACCGTGCTGAACGTTTGCCGTTAGGGGTTTTGCCTGTGGATGCGATTTTCTCGCCTGTCAGGCGGGTAAATTGGTCCGTCTCGAATGCTCGCGTAGGTCAGGATACAAATTTTGACCGCTTGAACTTGGACATTTGGACTGATGGCACGATCACGCCGGAAAAAGCCTTAGAAGAAGCCGTTGACTTGCTTATTCAGCATCTGAGCATTATCCGCGGGGTCGAAGACGAACCCCAGGTTTGGAGCGCTGTGCCTGCAGAGCCGGAGAGCCGCTTGAGCAATGAAGCAGCCGAGACTCCCATCGAAGCGTTAGACCTTACTGTACGGGTCTACAATGCGCTCAAGCGCACCGGTGTCTCGACTGTGCGTGATGTTTTGGATTTGCTCGACAAAGGCGAAAACGCAATGCTTACTATCCGGAATTTTGGTGATAAGAGCTTAGCAGAATTAAAAGCCAAATTGATTGAAAAAGGCTTTTTAGATGAAGAAGAAGCGGAGTAATTAGGATGCGACATCAAGTTAAAGGGTATCATCTTGGCAGAAGCACAGGGCAAAGAAATGCCTTGCGCCGCACGATGATTATGCAATTATTTCAATACGAAAAAATAGAAACCACGCTAGCAAAAGCTAAAGCTATTCAACCAGAAGCAGAAAAGCTGATCACGATGGCAAAAAACAGCTTAGATGGCAGCGAAGTCGATCAGATTAATGCGCGAAGGCGGGCTGCGGCAGATTTAGGGAACGCCAGCGGAGATATTGTTAAGAAGTTGTTTGATGATATTGCCCCGCGGTTTAAGAATCGCCCAGGCGGTTACACCCGCATTCTCAAATTGGGACCGCGGCAAGGCGACAGCGCCGAGATGGTACTGATCGAGCTGGTTTCTGAGTAGGTTTAGCATGCAGGGTATCTGCCTTTCTACCCAAGGAAGTTGAAAGGCATGGCACATTACAAACTTATACTCGCTTATGAAGGCACACAATATCACGGCTTTCAGCGGCAAAAAAACAAAGCCAACATCCAAGCGGAAGTTGAAGCAGCACTGCGCGAGTTAGGATGGCAAGGAAGAGCAATCATTCCTGCTGGTCGAACGGATAGCGGTGTACACGCCCTTGGTCAAGTGATTAGCTTCAATCTCGATTGGAAACATGGTGATGCGACGCTGCTTAGGGCTCTAAATGCCCATCTACCTGATGATATTGTGGTGCAAGCTGTTTTTCAGGCAGCGGAGAATTTTCACCCGCGCTACGATGCCCTTAGCCGAACTTATGTTTACCGAATTTATTGGCAACAGGCACGTAACCCTCTGATCGACAGCTTTGCATGGCATCTGATTGAGGATCCAAACTTGGAAAGCATGAACGCTGCGGCAAGTTTGCTAGTTGGAGAGCATGATTTCCGCGCCTTTGGCAAGGCTCTCAAAGAAGATGGAACGACCATCAGGCAAGTTTACCGTGCTGAATGGCAGCGAACAGGTTGGGGAGCCGCCTTTACCATTCAGGGAAACGCATTTCTGTACCACATGGTACGGCGGATCGTGTACCTGCTTGTGCAGATCGGGCTGGGCAAGTTGCCTGAAGCAATAATTGAGCGAGGACTGGAAACAGGCAGCACAGGGATCGTTTCCTTGGCACCGGCAAGGGGCTTGACCCTGCAGGAAGTTGCCTATCCGGAAGATAACGAGATTATTCGAGCCGAAAATGTGGCTTGAATGTGGAATTGATAAAACGGAGAAAGTTAAAGTGGAAAAAACATACGTACCTAAAGGACAAACTACCAGCGAATGGTATTTGATCGACGCCGCTGGTGAACCTCTTGGTCGCCTTGCGACTCAAATTGCAGCATTATTAGTCGGCAAACACCGCCCGGATTACACACCAGGCGTGGTTCTTGGCGATCATGTGGTAGTGATCAATGCTGCCCAGGTGAGCATTAACCCAACCCGCCAGAA
>DICP01000119.1:6910-12711 GCA_002417685.1 Candidatus Mesolinea sp. UBA5823 | reverse complement strand
ATTACGCGGCAGATGGTAATAAAACCTGAGGCAGTAATTTATTCAGCAGTACGTGGGATGCTGCCCAAGAATAAGCTGACTGACCGTTATATGAGCAATTTAAAAGTTTACGCTGGACCTGAGCATCCACATGCCGCCCAGAATCCGAAACCGTTGATGGAGTAAATGAGGTATTATGGCAGAATTTTTTGAAGCAATAGGACGAAGGAAAGAAAGCACCGCCCGCGTGCGATTGACTGCTGGCAGTGGTACCTTTGTGGTAAATGAAAAGCCCTTAGAGGAATACTTCCCTCGCTTAGGAGATGCTTCTACAATCCTTAGCGTATTGGAGGCTACCTCACAAAATCCCACGCAATATGACATAAGCGTCAAGGTGGATGGTGGCGGCGTGACTGGGCAGCGTGATGCGGTCAAGTTAGGCTTGGCGCGTGCGCTGGTGACGATGGACGAAAGTCTGCGCAGCGCCTTGCGTGCAGAGGGCTTGCTGACACGTGACCCACGTATCAAGGAACGCAAGAAGCCAGGTTTGAAGCGCGCCCGCAAGGCTCCAACCTATACCAAACGTTAAAGTTTTATCTGTTTGCTCTAACGCGAAGTTTTAGAGCTGAATGCGATACAATGAGGCTGCTCAATGATTAAATTGAGCAGCCTTCGAGTATCTATCGAGGAATATGATTTTTTAAATGGTGAGTAGTGAGAGGCAGCAGAGAATTTATGCAAGAACCTGGAATTGTAATTGTCGGTTTGGGTCCAGCAGGGGCTAACCTGCTCACGCGTGAAGCTTGGGAGTGGTTAAATTCGCTCTCAGAGGTTTACTTACGCACAGCTTTTCACCCTTGTGTAGGGGAATTACCGACAGGGCTGGAGTTGCACAGCTTTGATGATGTTTATGAGCAAGAGGAGAGCTTAGCTGCGGTTCTGGCAGAAATCAGCCAGCGCGTTTTACAGCTTGGGCGCCGGCCGGGAGGGGTAACATACGCCGTGCCTGGCAGCCCGTGGATGGCAGAAGATACCACCGTGCAGATTTTAGCCGCAGCCAAAGAAGAAGGCTTGCCGGTACGTGTGATCGACGGGATGAGCTTTGTGGAACCCGTGTGCGCTGCCCTGGGAATTGACCCGAGTGCAAAGTTATTTCTTGTGGATGCCTTACATTTAGCGGACCGGTATGTGCCTTCCTTCCCACCCTCTTATGGTGCCCTAATCAGCCAAATTACAGCCGGCATGCCGCTGAGTGAAGTAAAGCTTACCCTGATGAGTAACTACCCAGACGAATACCCTGTTCGATTGGTACATGCAGCGGGCACCAATCAGCAGGAGGTGGAGGAGCTGCCGCTCTATGCCCTTGACCATTCACCCAAGGTTGGTTTGCTGAGCACTCTCTATATCCCACCTTGGGAAGAAAACCGCTCGTTTGAAGATTTCCAGGAGATCATAGCCCGACTACGTGCGCCGGATGGCTGCCCTTGGGATCGTGAGCAGACGCATCTTTCCCTACGCCCATACCTACTCCAAGAAGCTTATGAAGTGCTGGAAGCGCTGGACCACGAAGATATGATGGAGTTGCAGGAAGAGCTTGGAGACTTGCTATTGCAGATTGTGCTGCATGCGCAGATCGCCACCGAAGAAGGCGATTTCAATATGACCGATGTGCTTCACAGTATCAGCAGAAAGCTTATCCGGCGGCACCCGCATGTTTTTGGTGATGTCCAGGTGAACTCTGTGGATAACGTGGTGCAGAATTGGGAGAAGATTAAAGCTGAGGAACGCAAGGAAAATGGCAAAGCGCATAATAAGGGCATGCTGGACGGTATCCCCTTAGCCTTGCCGGCGCTTACTCAAGCAGATCAAATCCAAAGAAGAGCCCAACGCATCGGCTTTGATTGGAAGACGATTGAACCCGTGATTGCGAAAGTCAATGAAGAACTGGAGGAGCTGCTGAAGGCACAAACCACAGAGGAACGCCAAGCCGAAGGNNCCGGAAACTGCCCTGAGGGAGTGTAACCTGCACTTTCGCCAGCGCTTTGCATTTATTGAAGCTGCTGCAGTCAACCAAGGTAAAAATGTGGACGCTCTGAGTTTTGAACAAATGGACGCTCTCTGGGAGCAAGCCAAGCAAGCTCTGAAAGACCAGGACCAAGAGGAAGAAACTGCCTAAGATGAAACTTCCAGAGGATTTGCCTGCGGAAGAGGCTGATTTGAGCCAAGGCGAACAAGAAGCTCCACAAGCAGCTTCAGCTGAGGTTGGGCAGAGCGCTGGGCAGCAAATCGTGCGCGCCACTGGCACCGTGATGATTGCTTTCATCGTGGTTAGCCTGATCGGCGTGGTGCATCAGATGGTGATCACGCGGGTGTTTGGCGTGAGCGCCGCGCTGGATTCGTTCTATGCAGCTAACCGCATTACCGAGCTGCTTTTCAACCTTATGGCAGGCGGGGCGTTGGGATCGGCTTTTATCCCTATGTTTACGGGTTACCTCACCCGTAAGGATAAAAAAGGCGCTTGGAGGCTTGCCTCTGGTGTGCTCAATACGGTAACGCTGATCCTTGTGGGGGTTTCCGTGCTGGTGTGGATCTTTGCGCCACAAATTGTGGAGCATGGCTTGTTTATTTTGGCAGCGGATGCCAACCTGGGGCAGGTGGATGAAACTGTGCGCATGCTGCGGATTATGCTGCCCTCTGTAATAATTTTCGGCATTAGCGGGTTGGTGATGGGCATGCTTAATGCGCACCAGTCCTTTTTGATTCCTGCGCTTGCACCCGGTTTTTATTCCCTCGGGATTATCTTTGGGGCACTGTGGTTGCCCTCCAGCTGGGGAATCGATCGGCTCGCCGTTGGGGTGGTTTTAGGCGCGCTGGCGCATCTGCTCGTACAGCTGCCTAGCTTACTCAGACTGCCCGGGCGTTTTTATCAACTATCGGTAGGGTTTCGGGATAAAGCTGTTCAGAAAGTTTTAGCGTTGATGGTGCCACGCGTGATAGGGGCGGGCGTTGTGCAACTCAACTTTTTAGCAAATACCGTGATTGCCCTCAGTTTGGGTGAGGGAGCAGCCAGTGCCGTTACCTTGGCTTTTGCTCTAATGCTCATGCCGCAACGCGCCATAGGGCAATCAGCTGGAATTGCCGCGCTGCCCACACTCTCGGCGCAAGCCGAGCTCGGCAAAACAGCAGAGATGCGTCAGCTGATCGCAAGTATTTTGCGCGGGATGCTCTTGCTAGCAGCTCCAGCAAGCATCGGGATGATCATTTTGCGTGTTCCCATCGTCCAGGTGCTCTATGAAGGCGGTGAATTTAGCCCCACAGCAACGCAGATGGTAGCTTGGGCGCTGCTGTGGTATGCGCTTGGGCTCGTTGGGCACAGCTTAGTGGAGGTCCTGAGCCGTGCATTTTATGCCGTCCAAGATACGCGCACGCCAGTGTTGGTGGGTGTGGGTGCTATGAGCTTGAATATTGTGCTTTCCTTCGTCTTCTCACGCTGGTTCCAAAGTTTAGGTTGGATGGCGCATGGCGGCTTAGCGCTTGCCAACAGCCTCGCCACTGGGCTGGAAAGCTTGATCTTGCTCGTTTTGGTGCGCAAGAGGCTCCATGGCATCAACGGTCATGAGGTCTTCAATGGCGGCTTGATAAGCCTGGCTGGCTCTGCCGTTATGGGGCTGGCAGTTTACGGCTTCATAACGATTGTCCCGTTGAGCTCACGCGTAGTGAGTCTGATTGGGGGTGTGGTGATTGGGGTAATTGTGTACGCGCTGGTGCTGTGGCTGCTGCGCGTGCCGGAATTTACGTCAGTGCAAAAGGCAGTCCTTGCCCGGCTGCATCGCCAAGCCTAAGCTACTTAAATTATCGGCGGCATAAGCACCCTGACGATGACGGCTACGGCGATGCCAAAGAGTATCCCGGCAAAAGCCTCGCCGCGCGAATGACCGATACTTTCTAGCAAAACGTCCCACTCTTCGCCATCAATTTTCCCTGTGGAGAAAAGCTGCTTCACGAGTTTATTGATGCGCTCGGCGTGTAAGCCGGCTTGCCGGCGGACCCCGGCTGCGTCATAAATGACAATGCTGGTAATCGCCAGCGCCAAGGCAAAAAGTGGACTGCCCCAGCCAACGTACAAGCCTATGCTTGTGGTTACTGCAGCCATCAGAGCCGAATGGGAGGAAGGCATCCCACCTGAATTAAAAAGCAGCGACCAATTCCAATCTTTGCGCTGGTTGCGCAAGTAATCGATAGGAACTTTGAAAAGCTGAGAAAGCAGCAGCGCAAAGAAGCCAGAAATCGCCACCGGGCTGCGAAAAAGATCCCAAAAGCTCATCTATAACTCAGAAAAATCAGTTTTCGTCTCGTCGGCGGCTTCTTCGCCCAAGGTGGTGACGCGCAACTGAGCATTTTCAAGGATAGAGGCGCACAACGTTGAAAGGCGTTTGCCTTCTTCGTAAAGGCGTAAAGCTTCTTCCAATGGAAGTTCAGCGCTCTCCAATTTGGTGATAATCTCTTGCAAGGCGTTGAAAGCCGTTTCAAAGTCCATTGATTCCGGGGTTGTTTCAGTCATCTTTCTTATTCTCCTTGGTAGGCGGGGTGATTTGGGCGGGAATGCTGCCATCCTGTACCTGCAGCCAAACAGGCTGCCAGGGGACGGCTTGGCGGGTGTGGCTAATGATTTTGCCGGTAGCCTGATCGGTGATGATGGCATAGCCGCGCTTGAGCACAGCCTGGGGGTTTAATGAAGCCAGCCTATCGCCGGCATTGGCGAGGTAGTTCTGCTTGCGCTGCAGCTGCTGTTGGATGGCGCGCTCTAACCGTCCTTGAAGTTCGTCTAAACGTTGGATGTTATTCAAGATGCGCAGGCGAGGCGAAGTACGGCGCAGCTCGGATTGAGCCAGTTGGAGTGCTTGTTTGAGGTCCTCCAACTGCCGATTGATAAGCTCGGTTAGCTGTGCCTCCGCACTTTGCAGGGCGGCTCGAAGTTCTTCCTTAGTGATAGGTGTCGCAAGCTCCGCAGCTCCCGTTGGGGTTGGTGCGCGCAGATCCGCCACAAAATCAGCGATGGTAAAGTCCGTCTCGTGCCCTACGCCGGAAATGACCGGATAACGCGAAGCGAAAATGGCGCGGGCAACGCCTTCGTCGTTAAAAGCCCACAAGTCTTCGATGGAACCACCGCCACGTGCCAAGATGATCAGGTCTAGGTCAGGCAGCGAATTCAGGCGTTTTAAGGCTGCGATGATGCCGGCTGGAGCTTCAACGCCTTGTACGGGCGTTGGTGCCACAGTTACGCGCAATGTGGGCAAGCGCCGGTTGAGGGTTTGGAGGATATCGTGCAGTGCGGCACCTGTTGCGGAGGTTACCACGCCGATGTGTTTGGGCAGGCGCGGTAAAGGGCGCTTATGGCTAGGGTCAAACAACCCCTCGGCTTCCAGCTGAGCGCGCAGGCGCAGGAATTCCTGATAGAGCGCACCTTCCCCTGCCGGGCGCAGTGCATCCACATAAAGCTGCACTTGCCCCTGGGCGGGGTAAATGCTCATGGCGCCATGGGCTTCTACCAGCATGCCATCCGTGGGGGTAAAACGCAGCCGCATTGCGGAGGGCTTCCACATCACGCAGCGCATTGCGGATTCGGAATCTTTGAGTGTGAAATACAGGTGACCTGAACGCGGTTGAGAAAAGTTGGAAATTTCGCCGCGCACCCACAAGTTTTGCAGGACCTCGTCGGTTTCTAGCAGCTCACGCAAATAGGCATTAAGCGCGGTGACGGTGAATACAATCGGCTGGAAAAAATCGAAGCCTTCCATACGCTAAAGCATACGCGAATTAAA
>DICP01000119.1:700-6885 GCA_002417685.1 Candidatus Mesolinea sp. UBA5823 | reverse complement strand
TAAAAGGCATTGTCAACGGAGTTAATTGCGGCGGGTATGGGTATTATTCTCGTATCGTGAAGTACGCGATGAGCAAATAGCAAGCCTCTGATACAATAGATGCGATATTTTATTCACTGACGGTCACCTATGAAACGCGCCAAGTTGTTACCCCAGCTTTATGCTCTGCTTATTGGATTGTCATTGTTTCTTAGCGGTTGCTCAAGCCAACGCGTAGAGCCTGAGGTTGCTTTAGAGGTGAGCGTAAAGGCGCCTACCGCTATGATCGAACAAGGGCGCAGCTTTAACGTCACTCTACAACTCAATAATAGCAGCCAGCGTGAAGCCCAGCTTACCGAAATCCGGCTGCCAACCAAGCTGCTCAAAGCTTTTAACTACGTGGGCAGCCTCCCAGCGGTTCCCCTAATCAAAGCAGCGGATGGCAGCGGCATATTGCAGCCAGAGATGATGCTTGCTCCGGGTAGTAACTTCACGTTTGTGTTCCGTTTTACAGCGTTAGACCCAGGCGATTACTCAGAAGAAGGCTATGCTGTTGTGGATGGGGTTAAGTTGCCCTTCACTGTGCAAGCCCGGGTGGGCGGCACGAACCCCGCAGGTTGGAGGCCGGGCATCTCCATCCGCCCGCAAACCTTAGTCAATGCGGATACACCAGCTCAGGCACTAGTGCAGATCAAAGCACTGGTCGAGGTCAACGGTGAGGAGCAAATTGGATGGAAAGCAAGCGGCGCATTGATCAGCCCGGATGGCTTGGTTCTAACGAGTGCGCGGGCAGTACTAGGCAGCCGCTTCTACCCGGTAGAGGATTTGATCGTCGCGCTGACGGTTACCCCCGACATGCCCCCGGTAGAGAAGTACCGCGCGAGCATTGTACAAGTGGATGAGGCGCTAGATGTGGCTGTACTCAAGCTGCGCACGGATCTTTCTGGCACACCGCTGGACTATAGCAGCTTGCAGCTGCCGGCGCTGCCTGTGGCAAGTACAGTCTCAGCTTATTTACCAGGAGAACCGCTGGCTGTGTGGGGTTTCCCGACCAGCAAAGATGGGCTGGGAATCCGCTTGGAGGGGCTCGTAGTAGGTGTGCAAACTGAAGCGCAAGCGGGCGATCAAGCTCGGATTCTGACTTCGTTTGAAGAAAATGGTGAATACTTCGGTTGGATTGCCACGAACAGCATTGGAGAACTTGTGGGCATCGCGCGTCCACCGGGCGAGAGCGCTAATCTATCCTGCCAGGCGCTCTTGGATAGTAACCGCGATGGGATCACCGATAACCAAGATGCTTGTGTGCCCGCGGGCGGCAGCCTGAGCGAATTGCTGCCGGCGGATGCTTTTGCAAGTATTCTTGCTTCGGCTTACCAAGGTGAGATCGGTTTCCGGCGCAGCCAGGCAAGCAGCATACCATATAGCGCTGCTGGAGAATTAATTTATCAAGATGATTTCACTCAATCCTCCTCGAGATGGCATTCTTCTCAGGAAGATCCAAATTCTATGCAAATTAAAGATGGGCGACTGGTCCTTCAGGTCAGTTTGCCCTTTAGCTTATCCCGGGCCACAGTCGATTATGCTTATGAAGCAATGAGCATCAGCACCATGGCACAAGTGTTAGCAGGCAGCGGGATTGGCGACTTCGGGTTGATGTGTGGCGTGTTAGATGAGCAGCACTTCACCGTGCTGGAAGTGAGTGAGGATGGTTATTTTTCCATTTGGAAGCGCGCAGGCTTAGAAACATTTACCCTGGTGGATTGGACCTATGCTGAGGAGATTGCCGCCGGCGGGGCGCTGCAACTTTCAGCAGAGTGCAGCTCGGAAAGCCTTAAGCTCGCGGTCAATAATGGCTTGCTGGCAGAGGTGGTCGATCCGCAATTTACCCCTGGAGCTGTGGGGTTAATCGTTGGCACGCTGGCGGGTCCAAACTTAAGCGTTGGCTTTGATAATGTAGAAATTCGAATACCTTAGAGGTACACAAAATGAATATGGAAACCATGACAATTTATCATTTGGTCAAAAGCGAGGACTTAAACCACCATGGGACGCTTTTTGCTGGCAGGGGAGCTGAGTGGTTGGTGGAGGCAGGCTTCATTGCCGCTGCCAATCTGCTGCCGCCGCAGTTCATCCTCTGCCTTAAAATCCATGGCATGGAGTTTACCCGGCCAGTGCACTCCGGTGAGACGATATGCATGAACTCAACAGTGGTGTTTACCGGGCGCAGCCGCCTGATTAGTTATGTGCGCGCTGAGGTGAAGAGAGAGCTGGCAGTAGATGGTTTTATTACCTTTGTATATGTTGATGAAGCTGGAAAATCCCGACCTCACGGTATCGTCATTGAAGCGCATAGCCCTGAAGAAATCGCCCTGCAAGAGCGGGCTAAAGCGCTTTAGAAGAGAATTAATTGAGATTAATGGGGTTGTGTGAGGTGAGGTCCACTTTGAGGCTGGGGGTGATGTTGCCGAAACTAATCCCTTCTTCTTTGAGACGCTGAACCAAAGCCAAGTTTAGGATATGCTGATCTTCAACAAAGTCAGTATAATTGCCGGATTTAACGAAATAGACAACTTCGTATTGCAATGCGTTTTCCCCAAAATTTTTGAGGTGAGCGCGTCCAAAGCGTAAGCGCTCAATACGGGAAATTTCTTCTTGTAAAATCTCCGGGATGCGCTGGAGTTTCTCCAAAGGGGTGGCATAATCCACCGAAAGGATAAAGCTCACGCGGCGCTCTTCCATCTTTTGAAAGTTTTGCACTCGGCTGGAAAGCAAATCGTTATTGGAAATAATGAGTTCCTCGCCATTGATACTTTTGAGGCGTGTGGAGCGAATGCCGATGTGTTCCACGGTTCCCGAAAAATCCCCCACTTGGATGCTATCCCCAACAGCGAAAGGTTTATCCAAACTGATTGTCAGGCTGGAAAGCAGGTCCTTGATCACATTCTGGGCAGCCAAGCCGATGGCAATCCCGCCCAAACCAATGCTCGCGATCATGCTGGAAAGGTCCACATTGGGGATATTATCGATCACAATGAGTACCACTACGACCCAGATGACCACTTTGAGAAAGCCCCCAAGCGTTGCCAAAGATGAACGCCGCGGGAGCTCGCCCTCAGGAACGGCGCTGATCTGAGAATTGACCCAACGGTCAACCAAAGATGTGAGCCATTGACCAACTTGCAAACCAGCTGCAGCCAAATAGATTACGGTTAGGATTTGATGAGCCTGATCAGGCAGGGATAGGAATGCGGTCAGGCTTGCAAGGGCGATGACGATAATCGTAACCTGGCTCAAGGTGTGAGTAAATTGGTGAAGCAGACTTCCTTCTTTGTGGGTGCGGATAGTCAACTTGAGGATAAAATGGCGCAAGAGCGTAAGGATAAGCCAGACGAGGACGGCAGTAATTAATCCCTTCAGCCAAGCAGAGAGGGGGTTCGAGAGGAATTGTGTATCCAGTGTCATAATTTAGTTCCTTTAGCGGGTTCAGGATTATTGTAACACTGACAAGTGTTCGCAAAAGCTCAAAAGCCGGCTATTCGCCGGCTTTTAATTGGCATTTTACGAGTATTTATTGACCCAAACTCAGATAGCGCTCGATACGGCTGCCCAAAACGTCTAGCGAGGACTGCCAGAAGGCTTGGTCGCGGATGTTGATGCCAAAGCGGGCAGCTAAATCTACAGGTTTGGCTTCGCCGGTGCTGGCAAGTAGCTGCATATACTCAGGCACAAACTCCGCACCGCGCTGCGCGTAGATGGCGTAGAGCCCCGTGGCAAAGAGCAAGCCGAAAGTATAAGGGTAGTTATAGAAGGCAAATTGCGGGCTGTAATAGTGCGGCTTCCAAGTCCACATGTATTTGTGCAGCATGTTGGGGTCCAGCCCGTCACCATAGGCTTCCCGTTGAGCCCAAAGCATAACTTCTGAGATTTCATCCGCAGCCAGCGTGGATTTTGCCCGGCGGGCAAAGACTTCTTTTTCGAAGAGAAAACGTGAATAAATATCCACGACGACTTCAGCCGAACCGGAAAGGTTGGTTTCCAAGATGGCAAGCTCTTCCTGCGGGTCAGAAATTGTGTTGTGAATGGCGTTGAATACGATTGTCTCGCACATGATTGAAGCGGTTTCTGCCAAGGTCATCGGTGTGCGCGTTTGTAAAGGAGTTTTGCCGGCTTTGTAGGCACAATAGTTGTGGAATCCATGCCCCAACTCATGTGCCAGCGTGAACACCTGGTCCAGCGAGCCATCGAAATTGCACATCACGCGGCTTTCTTTGACGCCGGGGATGCTATCGCAGAAAGCACCGCCGCGCTTGCCGGGGCGCTGCTCAGCGTCAATCCAATTTTTAGCGAAAGCTGTATGAGCGAAATTGGCTAATTCTGGCGAGAAGCTGCCAAAGTAGGTCAGGATCAATTCGCGCGCCTCATCGAAACTGTAAGTTTGGGTGCTCTTGCCGAGGGGAGCGAGCAAGCTCCACCAGGGCAGCTGTGGCATGCCTAAGTAGTTTGCCTTACCTTGAAAGTAGCGCCGGAAGTTGGGGAGCGAGGCGCGCACGGCGGAGAACATAGCTTCCAAAGTATCTTCATCGATGCGGGAAAGATCGAGCGAGGCATGCAGGCTATCGCGCCGGCCGCGCTTTTTATCGAGTGTGAGGCTTTCGCCTTTGACGCCATTGAGGCAGGCAGCCAATGGCTCCTTGAGTTCCTCCCAGACGACCATTTCGGTTTGGTAAGCGCGTTCGCGCACCTCGGCAGAAGGGTGGCTGCGCAGGTTGATTAGCGCGGGCATGGGCAGCTGCTGTACCTTGCCTTCCAACTCGAATTCAGCAGTCTTTTGGGAAGTAAGCACACCTTGTAACTGACCCCAGGCTGTCCCACCTGAGAGGGTCAGCTCGTTAGCTAACATTTCTTCAGCTTCAGACATTAAATAGCGGGATTGCTCAGCTTCTTCCAGCAGGAAAAAGGCGTGTTGGTTAGCGCTACCGGGCTGCTGCAATGCTTCTGGCAGAGCCCTCTGCACCTGGCCTAACCACTTGCGCAGCTGCACGAGGAGGTTATCCAAGGGAACCATATCGATTTGAAAGCGAGAAAGCAGCTGTTCAGCTTGCTTATCAAAGGAATTAGTACTGATGTTGAGATATAAGTATGAACCAATTGTGTAAGTCTTTTCGAGCAATGTATTGAGCTCATCCACAAGCTCGTTTAAACGTTGCGCGAGAACTTCACTCAGAGGTTGATCTTTGCCAGCCAGCGTAAGCAGCTCGGATTGATAAAACTCAGTTAACTGCTGCGTTTGCGCGATGACCGCTTGCATATCTGCCTGGAGTTTGGGGTCATCCAAGGACGCATAAATATTGCTTAGGTCCCAACGGGGAGGGATTTGTGACATGAGGATCTCCTTAGTTTTACGTATTGCCAAAGATTATACCCATGAAGAAGCTGCTCGCAGTAAATCTGAGCACATTTGATTAAAAAAGACCCCGCAGACGCAGAAGCGTGCAGGGTCTTGCTCTCGCACTTCTAAGGCTTAATTTCTGCGGCCAAAGCCCGCCAAGCTGGCAAAATAAAATAGTTGCAGTAGCGAGGTGGCTAAGCCAGCCACGTAAGTGAGCGCCGCAGCGTTCAAAACGCTCGCCACACCCTTTTTCTCTTCTTCGTTGACAACCAGACCGTTCTCTGCCAGCATTTGCTTGGCGCGCTTGGAGGCGTTTAGCTCCACTGGCAACGTTACAAGGGAGAAGATGGCTCCGGCGGAGAAGAGGATCACGCCGAGTTGTGCCAAGCCGCTCACCTGCAAGATCAGCCCGAGGAGGATCATAAACCAGCCCAAAGTTGAGCCAATATTCACCATCGGGACAAGCGCGCTGCGCAAGCGCAAGGGCCCGTATCCATCGCGTTCTTGTTGGGCATGACCGAGCTCGTGTGCAGCAATTGCCATCGCCGCCACGGAGGGCTGGTCCGCCACGCCTTGTGAAAGCGCTAAGGTGTGATTACGCGGGTCATAATGGTCACTGAGGGTGCCGCGTGAGCGCGTGAGGCGGATGTCATTCATCCCCAAGCGGGAGATGAGCTGCTCCGCCGTATCTGTTCCAGTGAGGTTATGGTAATTCCTCACCTTACTCCATTTGCTGTAAGCGGAATTCACATAAAGCTGCGATCCTAATGAAAGGATCAGCGCGGGTATCATGAATATGAAATAGTAAGGCATTTTT
>DICP01000119.1:0-672 GCA_002417685.1 Candidatus Mesolinea sp. UBA5823 | reverse complement strand
CCATTCCACGTTAGTTGTATCGCCATCGGCAGGAACTTGGATATAGTTAGCATATTCGTCTATTTCCACAACCACATCCGGCGTCAGACCGACATCGTTGATTTGATTTCCATTTGGGGTGAGCCAGCGTGCAATCGTAATGCGTACGCCGCTATCTTCGGTGGAGAGCGGAATCCAGTTTTGCACCGAACCCTTACCATAGGTTAGCGTGCCAACCAACTTACCCCTGCCATGGTCCTGAATGGCGCCGGCAACAATTTCTGAAGCAGATGCGGTGCCTTCGTTCACTAGAACGACTAAGGGAATTTCGGTGGCGCGTCCACCTCGTTTGGCATTGTAAACTTCGCGGGTGCCATCACCATATTCTTCATACATAATAACACCCTCGGGGATAAACTCCGAAGCGACTTCAATGGCAGTAGAGAGGTAACCTCCGCCATTATTGCGCAGGTCGAGGATCAAGCCTTTGGGATTTTGCGCCATGAGCTCATCGAGGGCATCACGAAGCTGTTCAGTGGCTTGATCGTTAAAGGTAGTAAGCGCGACGTAAGCAATCTCGTTTTCAAGCATTTGGTAATCAACCACGGGCACACTAATTTTGGCGCGCACGATGGTTACATCCAGCGTCTCATCGCCACGGCGGATGGTTAGGGTAACCGGCTCGCCGGCTGG
>DICP01000058.1:11593-14606 GCA_002417685.1 Candidatus Mesolinea sp. UBA5823 | reverse complement strand
CTTCCCAACAGCGAGCGCTGCTTGAGGACCCGTGGGGGCAAAAGCCTTGGCTGCAAGATGCCTTGCGCACAAACTTTATCACGCTGTACGTACGCCGCTTGCTGCTGACGCTCGAGCGCCGCTTCAATGAATCTTGGCCGCTTAAGGCAGCGGATTTGGCAAGCCAACCTTGGAAAGAAATCCGTACCCAGGTCTTAGCGCAGATCCAAAGCACAATGGAGCGCCGCAAGCAGCGTCTGCTTGGCCCCGAGGGTGAGATCGCACGTGACTTGGAAGCAAACCAAGAGCATTTGACTGCTGCTCTCACCGATGAAAACGAGCGTTTGCGCCTCTTACAGCTTACCACCCAAGGCATGCGCATCACCTTTGACCCGAAGTCTCACCGAAAGCAGCTGACCACTGCCCCGCGCCTGACTTATGTTTTCTCCATGGCGCAGCGGCTTGAAGCGCTGCCTGCTCAGCGGGTAACGGAGCAAGTTTTAGCCTACCTGGAAGAAGCTCAGGCTGTCTTCCAGACTATTTTTGGGCATGCCGAGTGGGAGCACTTACGCAACCAAGAGGTTACGCTTAACAAATTAGCCGCAAATTCTAAAGATATCTTGGCAGAAGAGGTTGGCAAGGAGCGCTTCGAACAGCTTGAAAGTTTGCCATTAGATGAAATCCCCCCTGAAGACCAAGCGCAGCTCGTCCAAGCGCTGGGCAAGCTTGCCCAAAATCGCATCTACCGCCAGCTGCTGTTAGCTACCATCACCCAAAGCTGGGTGGAATACCTCACCCGCATGGAAGCCTTGCGCGTCTCTATTAGCATGGAATCCTATGCGCAACGCGATCCATTGGTGCAGTATAAGTCCCAAGCCAGCACAATGTTCACCGAGCTGCTCTCTGAGGTGCGCCAGACGGTTATCAGCAAAATGTACCGCTACCGCCCTTCGCTGCCGCCAGAATACACCACCAGCCTGCGCAGCGCAGCCAGCGCTCAACCAGAGCCAGCCTTAGTTGGTGTAGGTGAAGCTCGCGTGAATGACCCGCCAGACAAGTCAAAGAAAAAACGCAAACGCCATTAGGAAATAGCCATTCATGGAGATTTTAGTCACAAATGATGACGGTGTTCAAGCACCTAGCTTGCTTGCTTTAGTGCAAGCCCTACGCAAATTAGACGCAAACATCACTGTACTAGCGCCAGATCGCAATTGGTCTGCCTCCGGGCATGTCAAGACCATGCACCGTCCGTTGCGCCTCTCGCCCTCAGTGCTGGCAGATGGCAGCTCGGCGTGGCAATCTGACGGCGCACCTTCCGACTGCGTCGCCTTGGCTATGATGGGAGCACTCGAACAAGATTTTGACTTAATTGTCTCAGGCATCAATCCTAATGCCAACATTGGCTTGGATGTAACCTACTCCGGCACTGTCACAGCCGCCATGGAAGCCTCCATCTGGGGTAAGCCTGGGATTGCCGTCTCGCTAGATGCTCCTGAGAACCACCACGGGCGGTTGGATTTTCGCTCAGCAGCCGAAACCGCGGCGCGGCTCACGTGGCAGCTTGCCGAACGCGCTAATGGTACCCATCCCGCACCGATCTACAACATCAATATTCCCTATCGCCCAGAAGGAGATTACGCTGGTGTGATGATCACGCGCCAAGGAGTACGCATTTACCGAGACGTACTCGAGAAGCGCATTGACCCGCGCGGCAAGCCTTACTATTGGATCGCCGGCGACCCGCCCTCAGGAATTAAGGAGGACGGCACCGACTTCGGCGCCTTAGCCGAAGGTTATATTTCCATCACCCCGCTCAAGATGGACATGACCGACTTTGCGCTGCTCGAGAAGATGAGGATAGAACAAACGCTTCATCTTTAATCAGCATTGTACCCGCCGGTCTCTTTGCTCTCGCTGGTTTCCTGAGTGTGCACACTAACTGTAGAGTCCCATAGAACACGAGGGATGCGGTCTATTTCAAGGGAAATTATCTCAAAATGATTGACATTAACTTATAAAGTCGGTAAACTATGTTATATAACAGGTTCTGATCTAAGCCAAAGGAGCAGAAATGGCTGAACAAAAATTCCTTATCACAATGCGTTCCGGACCGATCCCGGGGTCCAGTTATTATATTGAGAAAGACGAAGTCTACCTCGGCCGGGACCTGAGCAACGACTTGCCCGTCCCCGATCCCGAAATCTCGCGCCGACACGCACGCTTTTTGCGCAAACCTGACGGCATTTACATCGAAGACTTAGGCTCTACCAATGGGACATTCGTCAATGGCGTGCGCCTTACTGGACCACAGCTGCTGCAGCATGGCGACCTGATCACCTTAGCCGAAAACACAGTGATGAGCTTCGAGGTCAAAGAGGAAGCCACGCAACCCACACGTGTGAGCACGCAAACTTTTGAACCTGGGCTTTATGAAGTGCCCAAGCCTGCACAAGCTGCTAAGAAAGAGTACGAGCCCGTGGCAGCTCCTACGCCGCAGCAACCCGTTGCACAAGCCCCCTGCATGGAAAAGCCCAAAAAGGGCATGGGCTGGTTTGCAACTCTCTTGCTTGTGCTGCTCATTGTGATCGTCATCGTTGCACTCGTGCTGATCTTTATGCCAGCTTCATGGTGGTGCGCGTTAACCTTCAACCAGCTACCCGGCTGCCCTATTTACTGATAATCCTATGCTCACTTTCTTAAGGCTGATGTTTCCATCAGCCTTTTTAGGTTGGGATTTGAGTGCGTCATAAGGGAAATTTGAAAAATCGGCTCAAATTTTCGATTTAAGGCAATATCACAAGATGTTTTTACATAAACCTGCTTTTCAATAATCCTGCTGTTTTTACGTCTAAGGGCAAAATTCCCTTTTAAGGGGTATAATAATAAGGTTAGCGATTAATCAAACAATGAGAATAGATATGTCCGAAGAACCTGAAAATCCTGAAATTCCTGAAAACGATAACTCCGGCAGCTTGCAGCAAGTCGATATCGACAGCCAAATGCGCTCGGCTTATCTCGATTACGCCATGAGCGT
>DICP01000058.1:10877-11486 GCA_002417685.1 Candidatus Mesolinea sp. UBA5823 | reverse complement strand
GCGATGGCGCGCATGGTGCAAGATTTTTCCATGCGCTACCCCCTCGTTGACGGCCAAGGCAACTTTGGCTCGATCGATGGTGACTCGCCGGCTGCTATGCGCTACACCGAAGCCCGCTTAGCCCGCACCGCCGAGGAACTCCTGCAAGACTTAGATAAAGAAACGGTGGATTTCGTTGATAACTTTGATGGCTCCCTGCAGGAGCCGGAAGTGCTGCCGGCACGTTTACCCAACCTGCTGATGAACGGCTCCAGTGGCATTGCCGTCGGAATGGCAACGAACATCCCCCCGCATAACTTGCGGGAGCTGGTCGCGGCGCTCAACTTGTTGATCGACCGTTATAATGAGATTGACGAGGTGAGCGTGGAAGACCTAATGCAGGTCTTGCCAGGTCCGGACTTCCCCACCGGCGGCATCATCGTTGGCGATGAAGGTATCCGCCTAGCCTATAGCACTGGACGCGGCAGGCTGATAATGCGCGGTGTGGCAACGATTGAAGAAACAAAATCAGGGCGCTTTGCGATCATTATTACCGAGATCCCTTATCAACTCAACAAAACCAACTTAATCGAGCGTATCGCTGCATTGGCGCGTGAAGGCAGACTGGAT
>DICP01000058.1:0-10769 GCA_002417685.1 Candidatus Mesolinea sp. UBA5823 | reverse complement strand
ATCAAGACCATCCGCGAATCGCGTGATGCTGAAGTGGCAAAGACTAATTTGATGGAACGCTTTGGGCTGGATGAGGTGCAAGCGCAAGCTATATTAGACATGCAGCTGCGCCGCTTAGCCGCGCTTGAACGCCTCAAGATCGAAGACGAACACAAGGAAGTCATGGCACAAATTGCCGGGCTGGAGGAATTACTCGCCAGCCCGCGTAAGATTTTAGAGGTCATTCGCACTGACCTAAACGAGGTTGCGGAAAAGTATGGTGATGAACGCCGCACGCATATTGCGCACGACTTAGACAATGACCTCTCGGATGAAGCCCTGATTCAAGATGAGGCTGTGTTTGTCTCGATTACGGAGCGTGGTTATGTCAAGCGCGTATCAGAAAGTGCCTACCGCGCTCAAGGGCGTGGAGGGCATGGCGTAATCGGTCAAACAATGCGCGAAGAGGATGAAATCCTATTCTTTTTACGCTGCAATACCTTAGGCACCCTGCTCTTCTTCACCGATAAAGGCAAGGTTTATTCCGAGCGGGTGTTCGAGCTGCCAGAAGAAAGCCGCCAAGGACGCGGCATCCCGCTGGTGAATATCATCAACTTAGAACCTGAGGAGAGTGTGACGGCAGTGGTTGCCGTGCCAAATTTCTCAGTTGCGGAATATTGCACCATGGCAACACGTCACGGCCGTGTTAAACGTATTGCTCTATCAGAATTCGAGAGCGTGCGTCCTTCAGGTTTGATTTCCATTCGGCTGGAGCCAGAAGACCAATTAGGCTGGGTATGCCTGACTACCGGTAACGATGATGTCATCCTAGTCACCCGGCAAGGAAAAGCCCTACGCTTCCACGAAGATCAAATCCGCCCGACCGGTAGGAACACCATGGGCGTGACAGGTATTCGTCTGCACAAAAACGACGCCTTGGCTTCTATGGAGGTAGTAGAGCCAGAGGGATTCTTGCTCGTTCTGACCGAAAAGGGCAATGGAAAGCGCACACCCTTGAGCGAATACGTCCGGAAAGGGCGTGGCACCCTGGGCGTGGCAACAATCAACCCGAGAGCTCTTGCGCAAATTGGCCAAGTCTCTCAAGCACGTGTAGTCCAAGAAGGCGACGAGGTTACCCTAATTTCCGCTGCTGGGATTGTGCTGCGCACCAAGGTTGCATCGATCCCAGTTCAAGGCCGCGCCACGCAAGGCGTTAAGGTCATGGTCTTGGATGAAGGCGACTCAATTGCAGCAGTAGCACGCATCCCTGCTGAGAAGCCGATTGCGCCTCAACTCGATGAAGAGCCGTTGGAGAGTTCCCCCGCATAAACTTTGGAGCGGGTTCCATCTTCTGCCTCTACCCATAAGCCACCATCCTGATCAATTTCCAACAGGCGCACCCTTCGGGGTTCGCCTGTGTTCTCATCCAGCGTTACCCACTCTCCCCGAATGGCAAGTTGCGCGTTTTTTGCATGCATAAAATCATCTGTAACCAGGTTTTTTCGAGTTTGGTCCAGCATTATCAGTAGTTTCTCCAACAGTTCCAGTGGTTGGGGAGCAAAGCCAACTTCAGACTCTATGCTCGTGGCTGGGTAACGCAGATTCACATCCGGCGGATATGCATCGCGTGCCAAGTTGACCCCCATACCTAAAATGACAGCCTGCAGTGCCCTCCCTTGCCAAAGTGCTTCCATCAAGACGCCACAGATTTTCTTACCATGCACAATCACATCATTGGGCCACTTTATCAATCCCTGCAGCTGATAATATTGGGCTAATACATCCACCATTGCGCTGCAACCTAATAAGCTGAAACGTGAAAGTAAGCCAAGCTCATCTATGCTCAACCGCAGCAGAAGGCTGAAGGTGAGTGAGGAACCTGGGCGGGAAAACCACTTTCTACCCTGCCTGCCTTTGCCAGCCGTTTGGTGGTGCGCAAAAACGACCGTGCCGTCCGGCGCACCGGCATCAGCTAATGCTAAGCAGATATCGTTGGTTGAACCTGCCTCTTCGAGGATATGGAGAGTAAAGCCAGGTGGTACTTGCATCGCGATTAAGAAGCAGAATTTTTTGGCACCGAAAAGCAAATACGGCTGCCTTCCTGATAAGTCTCATCGACCCAGATTTTACCCCCATGGGCTTTAATGATTTCGCGGCAAAGGTAAAGCCCTAAACCAGTACCTTTGGTCTTTTTTGCCACTTCATCCGAGCGGTAAAAACGGTCAAAGATATGGGGGATATCACGCGGGTCGATCCCCGGACCGTGATCGCTGACGCACACCACCACATCAGTCAGGCGCACCTTGCCGCTGATGCGAATTTCACCTGGAGGCGAATACTTGATGGCATTGTTGATCAAGTTCGAAATTACCTGGCGGATGCGGTCTTCATCTGCCACCACTGACGGATAATCTTCTGGAAAATCCACCACAAAGTAGTACTCAGGCGCTTGTGTCTGAAAGCGCGGGACCAAAGACTTAGCAATCGCTGGGATAAAAATTTCTGATTTGCGAATGCTCAAGCCACCCGTTTGCAATCGGGTAGCATCCAACAGGTCTTCAACCATGGCAGTAAGGTGATCGGCTTCTTCCTCGATCACCGCTAAGCTCTCTTGCACCACTTCCCGGTCCCACTGTACGTCCTCCCGGCGGAGGGTACTCACATAACCCTTGATTAAGGCAATAGGCGTTTTGAGCTCGTGGCTAACCACAGAAATAAAATTATTTTGCATCTCCTCTGCCGTGCGGAAGCGGGTGATATCGCGTATAGAGGCAATAATATTGAGCAGCTCCCCTTCCTCCGAGAACAGCGGGCCGTAGGTGATGCCAACCGGCAATGTGTCGTGCGTCATCTTGCGGATAAGGTCACCTTCTAAGTATAGGTGTTCTTGAGCAGTAGTTGGCCATATTTCCTTGATAGCCTCTTCTATACGTGTGCCTTGCGGCGGTTTTGCCCACTCAAAAACTTCGTGAATGGGTTTGCCAATGCAAGCTTCTTCCTTTATCTGCAGCATATGCTCTAGAGAACGGTTAATCCGCTCAACTGTCAAATCCGGCTTGAGGATCAGGATGCCATCAGCTACCGAGTCGAGTAGCGCCTCCAAGCGCAGGGATTGTTCCCGCGTTTGGTTGAAAAGGCGGGCGTTGCGCACCGCAATGGCAGCCTGGTTGGCAAAACTGGTGAGTACAGCCCGGTCGTTGGCAGAAAACGCACCGCGGTAATTGCGGAAAACATAAATCTGCCCAATAAACTCTTTCTGGAAGATCATATTGATGCCCACGCCCGTGATCATGCCCATACTGACTTCGCTGAGCATGCGGTTGATCTCAGGGACGTAGATTTCGCCGTTCTCTTCACCTACCTGTGGTAAAGATTCCAGCCAGCGCTGGATATAATTGAGCAAAGCTTCTGGCATGCCCTCATGCACAGCAATGTGCCAACCCCGCTTCTCTTCCTTGAGGGCAATAAAGCCGGCATGGCCAATAATCATCTCGATGGCGATGCGCAGGATGCGCTGCAGCAACGCCTGAAGATCGAGCTCTTCGGTCATCAGGCGCGAAATCTCGAGCAGGTAATCCCTTTGGCGAACGCGAAAATCAGGCAGCATGGTTCTATTTTACTGCATGATACTAAAAAAATTTAGTGTTGATTTGATAAACACTCTGTTCTCGCCGGTCTCCGAGTTCGCAGCCTGCCTGTAGGGTACCGAGCGAGCGGTTTTGACCGTAGGTCTCCGTGTTCAAGTCTGTTGTTCTCGCCGGTCTCTAGGTGCGACCCCTACCCGCAGGGTACACTGCAAGAAAAATCACTTTCAAACAAGCGCGTGATCTCTCTCCGCCAAGCTAATTGCCTCATCTAATATCAGCATGGCTTCATCCACCTCGCTTTTTGCGGTCGAAAGCGGCGGCGTCACGCGGATGACGCTTTTGCCGCAGCCTAGCAGCAGCAACCCGCGTTCAAAGGCTTTATAGACCACATCATCGCGTAGACTCTCCGCGGGATGTTTACTCTCACGGTCCTGCACAAATTCAACGCCTAACATAAAGCCTTTCCCGCGCACATCACCAATGCTGGCGTGCTTGGCTTGCAGCTCTTCTAAGGCCTCTTTACAATACGCCCCGACCACCCGGGTATTCTCTAAATATTGTTCTTCGATTAGTTGGATGGTCGCAAGTGCAGCTGAGCAGGAAACCGGGTTGCCGCCAAAGGTGTTGCCATGCGAGCCTTTGGGCCAGTCCATCAGCTCTTTGCGGGTGACCATCGCGCCCAGCGGCATCCCTGAGGCAATCCCTTTGGCTGTAAGCAGGATATCCGGCTCCACGCCATAATGTTCAATCGCCCACCACTTGCCCGTTCGCCCCATGCCAGATTGGACTTCATCTACAATGAGCAAAATATCGTATTTATCGCACAGCTTGCGCAAAGCCGGGAAGAAATCATCCGGAGGGTAAATATAGCCGCCCTCCCCTTGGATAGGCTCAACGAGGATGCCAGCCACATCCTCGCCAGGCATCAAGCGTCCCAAAATTTCATCTTCAATAAAAGCGACAACCGTTTCTCCCTGGCCCATACCTGGCCGGCGCTGCAGCACGGGGCGGTACGGATTGGGGAAAGGCACATGCACAACCCCGTTCATCAAAGGGAAAAAACCGTTTTTATAATGCGCTTTGCTGGCGGTAAAAGATACAGCTCCCATCGTGCGCCCATGAAAGGCGCCCAAAAATCCGATAAACTGTGTGCTGCCTGTGTGATAACGCGCAAGTTTGATCGCTGATTCAACGCTCTCCGTACCAGAGTTGGTCATAAAGCAAGCCGAGGGCCCGCTCCATGGGGCAATTTCAGCCAGCTTTTCAGCTAAGGTGATCCATTTTTCGTGGTAAAAATCAGAGGAAATATGAATAAACTTTTCGGTTTGATCCTGAATGGCTTTGACCACCTGGGGGTGGCTATGACCGGTCGAAGCCACCGCAATGCCGGCTTCAAAATCCAAAAAGCGGTTGCCATCTACGTCCCAGACCTCGGTGCCGCGCCCGTGATCCATCACGAAGGGGTAGCCCCGCGGGTAAGAGGGTGAAATGACAGCATTGTCGCGCGCAATCAGGGCTTGCGCTTTTGGCCCTGGTAAGTTGAGGGGTTGCATCGGTTTGCTCCTTTTTGGAAAAGATTAAATTAAAAGGACCAACCGCAGGTGAGCTTAGGTTGGTCCTTAGTAGGTCATATATATATTATAACACGCTCATCGGTTAAAAACGCTTCACATTCTCAGAACAGGTTGTTCGTCTAAGCGATCGGCTTTTTTAGTCGATAACTTCGCAGCTCTGCCATAAAAGTGATGAGCGCTGAAGTTTGCTCCAGTCCTCTGCTTCCAAATCCCATAAAATTCGAGAGATAGAGAAATAACTGCGGAGAGACCCACTTCTTCTCACCGGGCGCATTCTGCAGGTAAGCGCTGGATTTCATATTGATTCTTAAAAGTCATAACGTTTCCAGTTTTATAAGCAACTACTTCCAGCAATTTTTAGATCACGGGCGGATGTACGCCCAACCCTCAGCCTGCCGGCGAACGAGTTCACTCACCCCAGCTGGGACAATCTGGCGCTCTTCCACCAACTCTTCCTCGGGGATCTCATAAAGGTGTATGGCATTCCGGCACAGCATCACGTTGACTCCGCGAGCGGCAAGTTGACGCACGCGCTCAGCGACAAGTTGATTATCTTTGCGGAAAGCCTGAATAGCCGGTCCATTGACCAGCAGTTCAACTTCTAACTCCTCATAACGCATGTCGTCCATCAGGTTGACGATGTTGTTGAAAGCCAGCGTGATGCGCTTTTCGTCAAAATCATCCACATGAAAGATTACTTGATATTTCTTTTTCTCTTCAGCCATTGTTTGATCCTTTTCGGTAAGTATCTTTTACTTACGCACAAACCCTTAGGGGTTTACTGACTGCGTAATACCGCCCCAAATTCGCGTTCCAAAGCACGTACAATGCGATTGCGAATGGTCGCTGCATCCTTATCGGTTAGCGTGTGGTCAAAAGCCTGATAAGTCAACTGATAAGCCATACTCTTCTTCCCGAGCCCAAGCTTTTCGCCGCGATAAACGTCGAATAAGCGCACATTTACCAGTAGTTTCCCGCCAGCCTGGTGGATAGCTGCTTCCAGCGCAGCAGCTGAAACCTCCTCTGGCACGATCACGGCAATATCTTCGACCATTGCGGGGTAATTTGAAAGTGGCTGGTGCTCAAACTCCACCCGGCTGAGGGCTACGAGCAGGTCAGCATCCAACTCCGCAGCTAAAACCGGAAGAGCTTCAAATTCATAATGCTCCTGCACCATCGGGTGCAGCTCACCGAAAACGCCTAAGACCTGCTCGCCAGAAAGCACTTGGGCGCATTTACCTGGGTGAAAAGTAGGGTGCTCAGCCGGCTGAAAACTCACCTCAGGGAGATGCAAACCCCTGAGAAATGCTTCCAGCAAACCTTTGAGGTCAAAGAAGTCTCGTTTTTCCGCTGTTTTGGTTTGCCAAGTGGGTATTTCCCGCAGGCCTGCCATCCCCACGGTCAGCCTCAATGCTTCACGTGGTAAAAGCTGCCCATCTACCGGGAGGAATACCGGCCCAATCTCAAATAGTGCCAGGCTTGGGCGAAACTTGCTGTTATATTCCAGCAGCTCCAGCATCGTGGCAAGCCCGCTCCTGCGCATGACCGTGCGGTCAGGTGAGATCGGGTTTTTGATACGCACATAAGCAAGGTCAGGATCCAATGCCTGGTTAGGGAGGATGCGCGCCTCGCGCTGTGGCGAGGTTTGGCGGTAAGCCACCGTATCCTGAAGCCCTAAGCTCACTAGGATATCGCGGATGCGCTCTTCTGTCTCTAGGTTCGGATCGAATACCGGCGCTGGCAATTCGACAGCTAAGCGCTTAGAGGGGATGCGCTCATAGCCATATATGCGAGCAATTTCTTCCATTAGGCTGGCTTTACCAATCAGGCCTTCACCAATATCCAAGCGGATGGGTGGCGTTTTAGCGGTAAGCTGACCGTTTTGTAAGGTGCAGGTAAAACCTAATCGCGTGAGTATGTTCGCTGCTTCTTCCAAGGAGATCTCTGCTCCCAAGCGGCTGATGATTTCCTCTTCTGTCAGGGTGACCACCGGGTCTTGCGGCGGAAGTAAATAGGCATCCAGAACCCCTTCAACAAGCCTTCCGCCACCCCAGGCGAGCATGCGCAGGAGGCACAGGCGCAATGCTTGCTCTGCCAGTGCGGGGTGCACGCCGCGGCTGAAGCGCCAGCCCGCTTCGCTAGGAATCTTCAGTTTACTTAGGGTCTGGCGGATGTTGATGAAATTCCAGGAGGCAGCTTCCAGCAACACATGCTGGGTTTGCGCACTAATGCCTGAGTCCATCCCGCCCATGATGCCCGCCAAGGAGAGTGGTCCGACGCTATCTGCGACGACTTCCATGCTTTCGTCTAATGGCTGGGTCGTGCCATCCAAGAGCGTCAGCATTTCTCCCTGCTTGGCAGTGCGCGTGATGATGCTGGGCAGGTTGCCGCCAGCACGTTTGCACAGCAATTCGTAGTCAAAAGCGTGCAGCGGCTCGCCTGTTTCCAACATGGTGTAATTGGTAGCATCCACCAAGGCATCGATAGGGCGCATGCCCGCCAGGTTCAGCCGGCGCTGCACCCAATAAGGGCTGGGCTGCGCTTGCACATTCTCCACCATCCCAAGCATAAAGCGCGGGTTGAGCTCAGGGTTGCGTACTTCTAAGCTAACGCGTTTACTCAGCGCATCCCCTTGGGGTAAGGGAATGCCTTCAGGTAAGCGCAGCTCTCGGCGAGTAACCGCAGCCAACTCGCGGGCAATCCCAATCATAGAAGCATCGCGCACCATATTGGGTAGGATCGAAATATCAAAAACCGCATCACCCATATAGTCCACGAGCGGCGTTCCCACTGGTGCATCCGCGTCCAAAATGATCACACCTCCATGTTCATCCGAGATGCCGAGCTCTTTTTCGGAGCAAATCATCGAGAAAGACTCAACCCCGCGGATAACAGCCCGTTTGAGCTTGGTGAGCACTTGCCCTGGCTGGTGTCCATCGTAGAGCATGGCACCTTCGCGGGCATAAGCTACTTTGAGAGTCTGAGCGAGAGGTCCCTGCCCTTTATAAGGGTAGAGGTTAGGCGCGCCAGTGAGGATAACCAACTCTTGGATGCCATCGTTGAGCCGGCAGAGAACCAAGCGGTCTGCATTGGGGTGCGGCAGCACTTCCAGTACCTCAGCCACCACAAATTTTTCGCGGTCCCAAGAGAGGCCTTCATAATTAAATTCATGCCGCTCAGCTTCAGGCTTTGGCAAACCTACCAGCCGAATGCCTTCCACCTCCAATCCAATCATGGTGAGGTAGTGAGCGATTTGCTCAACGTTCAAGTCATCTAAGTCGATATAATCTTTGATCCAGCTTAAAGGTGCTTTCATCAGGTCCTCTCCAGCTTCTAAAATTGTTCCAAGAAGCGTATGTCATTATTGCGAAAGTGACGAATATCATCTACGCGGTAGCGCATAAGCGTGGAGCGGTCTATGCCCATGCCAGCGGCAAAACCTGAAAATTCTTGCGGGTCATAACCGCCATATTCAAGCACAGTGGGGTGCACCATTCCACAGCCGAGGATCTCCAACCATCCGGTACCTTTGCACACATTGCAACCCTCTCCTCCGCACACAAAGCACTCCACGTCCATCTCAGCGCTCGGTTCCGTAAATGGGAAGTAAGAGGGGCGCAAACGTGTGCGGGCGTCTTTGCCAAAAGCCCGCGCCGCAAAATCAGTCAGCGTACCCTTCATATCGGCAAAAGTAATGCCTTTGCCGACCACCAGCACTTCCACCTGAATGAACTCAATCTCAGAGCGCGCTGTCAGCTGCTCATAGCGCATCGTTGTACCGGGCAGAATGGCGCGAATGTGTTCCGGCGCGCGCTCACGCATGATATGAATCTGCCCTGGCGAAGTGTGCGTGCGCAAAAGTACGCCATCTTTATCGGTGTAAAAAGTGTCCCACATGTCACGGGCAGGATGGTATGGCGGCATATTGAGGTAGGTAAAGTTGAAATCATCCGTTTCCACTTCGGGCGAGCGGTAGATCTGAAAGCCCATATCCCGGAAAATCTGGCAGACTTCGCGCAAAGTTTGGTTGAGGGGATGCAGGCGTCCGCGCTGCACGGCTCTGCCAGGCAAGGTAACGTCAATGCGCTCACGGGTTAAGGTGCGTTCTAGCTCTGCTTGCCGAAGCTGCTCGCTTTTGACGGCGTAAGCGCTCTCCAATGCCTGCTTGACCGTGTTTGCAGCCCGCCCAACCAACGGGCGTTCTTCCACAGGCAGCTTACCCAGATCGGAGAAGGCTTGCATCACTGGTGAGGATTTGCCTAAATGCGCGATGCGCCAGGTTTCTAACCCTTCAGTAGTTCTAATATCGTCCAGCGCAGCGAGTGCCTCTTTTTTTTCATTTTCCAGCTGTGTTTCTCTATCTGTCATTTTTACCTCATCGCAACCATATAATAACAGGCAATAAAAAACCCGTCCGTTCAAGGGACGGGCAAATCTGCCGTGGTACCACCCTTGTTGGCTGCCTGTGCAACCCACTCAAGGTATTCTATAACGGGAAACCCCGGTGCGGACTACTTGCGCTTCACCCACACAACTCCCGAGGGAACTTCATCCAGTGTTCGCCTGGCACTGCTTTCAGTCTGGGGCAGCGCCTCCCTGATGGATCCCGCTGGGCTACTTTCCTCGTTCTCCGTTGTTAGGGTAATTATAGGAATTTGAAGGTGCTTGTCAAGGCAGCCATTAACACGAGTTTAGTGTAATTTTGGGAGCAATGCTCCAGTTTTCTTAGCATACTCCTGGTATTCAACGCCAAACTTGGCAAGCAAAGCTTTTTCCTCCGTATTAATGCGAAATACGAATGCGATTAATGCAAGTATAAAGAGAACTAATCCCCACAGGCTGCTGGTGATCAGGGCAAGGCCGAGCGAAAGAAGGAGTGCAGAAGTGTAAATAGGATGTCGAATGTGGGCATAAATGCCGCTCTTGATCAGGCGCTGCTCGGCGCTCGTGCCGGCCAGTGGCGACCAATTCCGGGCTAGTTCCTGCCTCGCCAATAGATTGATGACGATGCTCAAGAGAATCACCCCAAAGCCGGCAATGGTGAGTGGTAATCGATATTCTTCTCTGAGGATCACCAAGACTCCGGCAATCAATAATGCTAAATAAGAGCCATAAATTAGGTAATAGGTATAGTCTTTACCTTTAACGATGGTTGACCAAAAAGGGATCTTGGCGCCAGATTTTCGAGAAATATATAACCCACTGTAATTATAGAGCACAATAGCCAAGATAAAAATAACCAAGACAATTTGGGTTGTTTCCATATTTAACCCTTCAACTTTTCACAATTTAACTTTGCCATATCTTAGCTCAATGCCAAATCTCGCTAATCTTAATGCAATTTTAATGAGAAGAGGGTAAAAATTACATTTTAGACTTTTAAGTCAATCTCTCCGACCGAGATAAGCGTAATAAGTAACCAGTTAGCCTTCGGGTAGATCTTTAGGCGCATTTCCAGACTGCTCCTCAGAAGCATGCGTGGGGGTGCGATTCGGAAGCGACGCACTGGCAGCCTGATTGGGCGGATCAGGGTTAAGCATGGTCTGGTTCAACGCGTTGATCTCTTTCATTGTTTCCTCCAGCTCAACCTCCTTCAAGATTTGCTGGGGAAATTCCTGAATCTGCTTGG
>DICP01000114.1:10060-10258 GCA_002417685.1 Candidatus Mesolinea sp. UBA5823 | reverse complement strand
GCTATTGCAATAACAGCGATTAAAATAAACAGGGAATTCTTTTTCATACTTTTCTCCTCTCAAGAAGATATAGAATGGAATTACTTTCACCACTAATTATATATAGTTTACACCAGAAGTCAATGTGAATTTTTTCACCAAAATAATTTAACATTAGCTAAAGGTTATTTGCTTGCACTTTAATTATTCTCTATATGC
>DICP01000114.1:1194-9983 GCA_002417685.1 Candidatus Mesolinea sp. UBA5823 | reverse complement strand
CAAAGATAAGCACAAATATGACAATATATCCAGCAATGAAATACGAAAAAGTATCAGGCATCGGCTTGATCCTCCCAGTCAGCATCGCTCTCAGTTTGCAACCGCAACTGCATGAGTGTCTCTTCAGCTTGCATCAGGCGTGCCCGTTGCAGGAGCAACGCAACATACATCACCGTGAATGCCCCTAAACTGATGAACATCGTGGTCAACATTGGTTGATTTAGGTTCATATCTACTTCGCCGGAGCCAAAAATAACTGGGTGAATGGTTCGCAGGAGGCGGGCTGAAAAAAAGGTGAGTGGTACAGTAACAAATCCAATAATCGCGTAAATTGCACTAAATTGTGCCCTTTTGGAGGGTTCGTCCATACTGCGGCGTAAAAGCATGAAGGCAATATAGGTGAACGCCATGATGGTGACCGTGGTCAACCTCGGATCCCAAGTCCACCAAGTATTCCAAATTGGCCGTGCCCAAATCATCCCACTGAGGATGCAAATCACTGTAAACAGCAAGCCGATTTCAACGCTCGAAGCAATTAATCGATCCCACTTTAGGTCTTTATGCACCAGATAAAGGATCCCAAAAACGGCTGCCATTAGAAAAGCTAACATACCTACCCAGGCAGCGCTCATGTGAAAGTAAAAAACTTTCTGGACGAGCCCCATATTGACTTCAATGGGGGCATAAAAAATAACCATGAAAAATGCAAATACAAACAAAATTGCGGCAAGAACGGAAAGAATTGTGATTGTTTTATTCTCGGATAACATATTCAAACACCATTATTGAAACTACTGTCATAATAACATCATAAACGAGCAAAAGGTTAATCCAACTTTGAAATTCGGGTACTGCCGAAATTGCAATAATTGCACTACCTGATTTTACTACAGCCATATTCACTGGCAGCAAAAGTGGGAATAAAAGCACTGGTAAGAGTAAATCCCGCANNACTGGCAGCAATAACGGGAACAACAGCACAGGTAAAAGCAAATCGCGCATGCGCGTTTGCACCGTCATGCTCGAGATTAACGTGCCAGCTGCACTATAGCCCCAGGCTCCCAACATTAAGATGCCAAAAAAGCGCAAATCGAACAGAGATTGATTATAGAGCAAGGAATAAATAGGAATGACCAAGATTGCTAACCCAAACATCATCAGCAGGTTGGTAATCATCTTCGCTAAGTAAATCACTGAGAGTTCCGGAACAGCCATCATTAGCCCTTCAAAAGAGCCCTGATCCTGCTCGGCTGCAAAAGAACGGTTCAACCCCAACGTGCCGGCAAAAACCATCACCACCCAGATCAACCCCGGCGCAATCTCTGCGCGATCAATGGGAGAAAGCTCAAGGGCATAATTAAAGATAAAGAGCGAAAGGACCGCGAACGCAAACATCGACGTCAGCACATCGCGGCTGCGCCACTCCTGTACCAGGTCTTTCCAGACCAGAACCCATGCGGTGCTAAGCCACGTTTTCATGCGGCTGCCTCGGCTTGGACTTTTACACGGTTATTCACAACCGTGTTGTAACGTTCCTGCAACTCATCCAGGCTCAGGTCTGCGTTAGGTATGCTCTCGGCTATTTTGCCTCGGTGCAAGATATCAAAACGTGATGCCACCTGGCGGATAAAGCTAAGTTCGTGCGTTGTGATCAAGATAATGCACTGCTTATCTCTCTCCTCAATCAATAATTGGTTGAGCATAGCAGAGCCTTGCTGGTCTAAGCCAGTGTAAGGCTCATCCAGGAGCAAAATCTGCGGTTCATTGAGCAAAGCACGTGCAATGGTCAGGCGCTGCTTCATCCCACGCGAGTAACTTCGCACGGGAACTGGGCGCACCTTGCCTAAGCCAACCCGAACCATAAGTTGTTTAAGGTCACTTTCCTTAAGCCTTGTCCCATAGAGTCGGGCGTAAAGCTGCAAGTTTTCCAAGCCGGTAAGTTGTTCGTACAAAAAGGTTTGATGCAAGATAAGCCCAATTTTTCGCCTAACCTCAGCCTCGCTGAAATCTACCAATGCGTCGTCGATCGTGATCTCGCCAGCAGTCGGCTTGAGCAATCCGCTAAGTAAGCGGATCAAAGTGCTCTTTCCGGCCCCATTCGGACCTAACAGGCAAACAAGCTCTCCAGATTGTAAGCTTATGTCTAAGTTCTGCAGCACCCGCTGCACACCATAAGCCTTGTAGAGCTTTTTAGCTTCAAACTTCAAGTGGTTCCTCCTGCACTAGCTCTTCTTCTTCGCGTAAGTGGCTTGAGGTTGTTGCCACGCACAATCCGCCCAATACGAGGAATATTCCCCCCAACCACATAAAGTTGACTAAAGGGTTCACCGACATCCTCAAAGTAACATAAGGAACCTCAACGTCATAACCAACTAGCAGGAGATACACATCTCTGCTTAAGTTGCTATCTACAGCTGGAACGCTGATAAACTCGCCACGCTCAGGGTAAATATGCTGCGCTGGAAAAAGCCGAGCAATTTCTTTTCCATCTTTATAAAGAGTTGTATCCGCCTCGGCAGTCATATATTCAGGGTTTGTAAAAGTTTCACTGATGCTATTAAATTCTATTTCATAACCCATCAGCGGCATTTTTTCCTGAGGCAGCATAGTACCTTGAATGTTCGTAGAGAGCGTCTCCATGCCCACGATACCTAAAGCGATCAAGAGGATGCCGGCATGCACCAGCCAAGCCCCGTAACGGTTGCGCTGCCTCCAGAGAAAACCCCAAAACTTCGGCAACCCTACGGCAATTCCATCGCGAATGGTTAATGTGAGGAGGGTAAAGAGCCCTAATGCCACCAGGAAAATGCCACCGAGCGCCATCGCGATGCGCAAACCGCTGAGAAAGAGAATTACGATGGTGAGGATAGACAGCCCCAATGGGATCCATAACTTCTTTCCGATTTTCTTGAGCTGAACCACATTCCATCCGATTAATGGACATATAGCCAGCAAGAAAACCAGCAACAAAAAGAGCGGTGTGGTTGTGCGGTCATAATACCCTCGATCCAAAACGACCTGATTGCCTGTCAGGGCGCCATTGATCAATGGAAATATTAACCCCCACAAACAAACCGCGGTCAATGCAAGCAAAATGATATTGGTATACAAGAAAAATGCTTCGCGGTTGAATGGAGAGCTAATCTCGAACTCTCCTCCTAAAGCTTTCCAACGCCACACTAAGAGACCTATCGAGCCTACTAGCCAAAAACACATGAAAGCCAATAAGGGTGATGAGATTGTGCTCTCGCTAAAAGCATGAACTGAATTGACCAATCCGGAGCGGGTGACGAAAATACTAAAAATAACCAGCAAATAGGTGAGCAACACCAATACAAAATTAAATCGTTTAAATATGCCGCGTTTACGCTCCAGCAAGAAGCTGTGCAACAACGCTGTAGCTGTCAGCCAAGGCAAGAGCGATGCTGTTTCCACCGGATCCCAAGCCCAGTACCCGCCCCAACCCAAGACGTCATAAGACCACCAGCTGCCTAAGACAATCCCGCCAGTCAGGAAGACCCATCCAAGAACAACCCAAGTGCGGGTATCGTGAATCAATCGATCATCATTCTGTTTCTGGATGAGTGTAGAGATCCCTACCGCAAACGGAACAATGAAAAGTGCATATCCCACATATAACATAGGTGGATGAATGATCATCCCTGGGTGCCTGAGAAGAGGGTTCAACCCCATTCCAATGCTAAGTTTATGAACCGCAGCTCCTGCCTCGGGTGCAAAGAGAGATGAAACCAAACTGCCATCGCTCAGTGCCCAGATACGGACGAAAGGATTATCCCCAAACAGCGAAAGCCCTAAGAAGAAGCTCACATTGGCAGACAAAACGAGAAATGACCAGGCATCGATAAGCTTTCGTTTGCCTGAGAGAGCGATAAAGACAATAAGCGAGACTAACCAACTCCAAAAAAAGAGCGAGCCGGCTTGCCCACCCCACAGTGCGGTTACCTTGAGAATCCCCGGCATAGCTGGATTAACCACCGATGCCACATAGTAATTTGTGTAATCTTCCAGCGCAAGCATTACTACTAAGCTAATCACCCCGATAGTCTGCAAGATAAAAGCGGATTTTGCTAAATGACTTGCAAGCGTTGGTAGTGCAGATTGTTTACGCAATAATGCCAAGACAGTTAGCACCATTGCAACCAAAAAAGCGAGCAGTGCTAAATAGGAAGGGATAAGACCTGCAAAAAACATTTTTTGCCTCTTTAAATTAGGATTTTCTACTGACTTTGATCTGGAAGCTCTGATTGATACTTAGAAGGGCACTTCAGCAGCAGTTCGCTCGCTTGGAAAACGCCATTTTCGTCTAAAGAGCCGGTGATAATAGCTTGAGCTTCATCTTTGAGTAAATCAGGACGCGGACCTACGTAATGGATGGCCATCTTAGGCAAGGTTGGGTCTTGAGCCGCTTGCGCTAAAACCACGGACATGCCCCCCATCTGCTCAATCACACGATGATCACCAGGGATTTGTGCAACCTGAAAGGTCAGCTCTAAGGTCTGCGGGTCGTACGCAATTGTATCCCCCAATACAACGCCAGACATGCGCACATTCTTACCTACATATTCTGCCTGATTGGATTGCAGCTCTTCCACAGTCAAAAAATACTGGGATTGCGAGAGCGTGGAGGAAGCGATTAAATAGACAACGGCAGCGATGATAATGACGATGCCAAGGATAAGCTTTGTATTCTTCTTCTTCAATTTTCACCTCTTTAGTAGGCATTTATTTTAGCTGAAAAACCTGCTTTAGGGAAAGATTAAATCACCCGAAAAGGAATGGAAACGCAACGTAATGAGGCAATTCTGAGAATTTCAAAGTAGCAATGAAGCAATACTCCCCAAAACTATATTGATATATACACGTAAAATTTGATTTTTCACACTTTGACGGGTATGATTTAAATGCTCAGGTCAGCTGGGTGAGCGCGCTGCTCCACAGAGAGTAGTGAGGAAAGTCCGTACACCATAGAGCAGGAAGCCAGGTAACTCCTGGAGAGGCGTAAGCTTCTGGATCGGGCCACAGAAACATTCCGCACACTGCGATTGCAGTCGTGTAAGGGTGAAAAGGTGGTGTAAGAGACCACCGGCGCGGGTAGCAATATCCGCGGCCAGGCAACCCCCTTCCGGTGCAAGGTCAAACAGGGGAAAAGCTCTTTGCCAGTGCTGGCTCGGCACTGTTGATCTCCGGGTAGACCGCTAGAGTGCGTTGGTGACAGCGCACCAAGATAGATGCCCACCCGCGACAGAATACGGCTTATAGGCTGACCTGAGTGTCTATTTAACTACGATTCCCAAATTAACTCTTTAAGCGAGCGCTTGGGGACGTGATGCACACCTTGCTCATCACGATAATATTTGATATCACCAGATTCATCCACGTCTTCCACGACAACCTGTTCAATCGGTTTGCCTAATGCCATCACGAGGATAATTTGTAAGTAATTCGGTAAACCGAGCAATTCGGCTAATTTTTCGCGTTGGACTGAGCTCATCATACAGCCGCCATATCCCTTCTCCACTGCGCCTAACATCATTGTCTGCGCGGCAATGCCAGCATCTAAGTCAACTTGGCGCTTGATGCGCTCATCGACCATTACAACAATATATGCTGTGGGGCGCTCTCCCTCAGCAGGGCCAGCCCAATCCTTCAGGTAAGCTGCAAATTTAAGCAAAGGAAATACTCTATCGGTTAGCTGTTTTTCACTCACCAAGGCAAACCTCAGCGGTTGCAAGTTAGCGCCGCTGGGGCAAAGCCGTGCTAACTCCACGAGTTCTACCAAAGTTTCCCTCGAAATAGGCACGCTTTCATCGAAGCGGCGGTAACTGCGGTTTTTTGCAACTAAATCTCTTAGCATTAGTCCTCTGCTTTCTTTTGAGCTATAACCATTTTATTCACTAAAGACCAGGCAACCACAAGCAGAACCAGTCCACCAGCATCAAAAACAATGTAGCGCAAGATGCTATTGCGTAAGACCGTGTGCTCTACAGGAATGCGGCTGCGCAGCCAGGTTTCCCCCAGCAGCCCGATAGCCTGCATTAGCACGGCTTCGGTCATCGATAACCTATGCGCAGTAGGGTTAACCGCAGCAAAAACATAAGGCACCTGCCACATCACATACAAAATCCCTACGCCCATCACCGCAGCCATTCCTGGGATTCCTTCTAGCTCAAACGCGCCAGAATAGGCGTTTGGGTTAAGCAGATATTGCAATGCGGCTTGCAAATTGACAAAAATGACGATAGCTACTAACACCCGGGCAATCCATACTTTGCGTGCTTCTCTCTGAACTGCTTCTGCTGGCATCCTCAGCTCCTATGGTTATTTCGTCTCTAACTGATCGGGCTTAAAAACACAATCCCATCTTGTAGCTGCCAGACTTCATGCCGGCTGCGGAATTCCTGCGTAAATAACTCTGGGTCGGTGGAGGTGAGAAAGGCTTGCTCGACGTCATTCAAAACCTGGAGTAAATCCTGACGGCGTTGCGGGTCCAGCTCAGCCATAATTTCATCTAAAAGCAGCACGGGCCATTCACCTGTTTTAGCGTGCATCCATTGCACTTCAGCAAATTTCAGCGAAAGCATGGCAGTGCGCGCCTGCCCTCGGGAGCCATAATCCCCTAAATCAATGCGATTGCTCAAGAAGCGAAATTCATCCCGATGCGGACCTAAGGTGGTCATCCCCCGGCTGATATCCTGGCGGTAAGCCGCATGAAGTGCTTTGTGTAAGCCCTCGTCAATCTCTTTCGCATTAATGCCCGAGCGGTCCAGCGAAGTTTGCACCGGCAAAGCTAACTGCCCTTTAGGTGCCGGTAAGGGTTCATAAGCCGGTTGATAAGCCAAGCGCAGCACTTCGCTCTGCCGAGTCAGTTGCTGGTGAATAGGGAGCACTAACGACTCCAATTCCTGCAAAGCTTGGATTCGTGCGTGCATGATCTGCGCACCATGTTCTGAAAGCATTCCATCCCAAGCCTCTAACTGGCGTACGTCTCCCCCTCTTTCGCTTAGGTTTTTAAGCAGGGCATTACGTTGTGACAATGCTTTGTTATAGTTGGCTAAATGTCGAGCATAGCCTGGCTCGACCTGAGAGAGCACCTCATCTAAATATTGTCGCCGATCGGATGGCGATCCTTCCACGATTCGGATCATCTGGGGTAATAAAGTGACCGCATTAAACTGCCCATAAAGCTCACCTAAGGGCTTCTTCACCCCATCCAGCAGCACTTCTTTACGGAAACGTGGGGCGCTTGGGTTGCCGTTATATTCTTGGATAAAGCGAACCTCGAGGGTATGCGTTCTAATCCCGCGCTGATATTCTCCCACAATGCGTCCGACTAATTGCGGCTGGGGGGAAAGATTGAAGTTGAGCAGCTGGCGGTCAGAGCTGGCTGTGAATGAGGAAAAATTTGCCAGATACGCAATGGCTTCCAGGATAGTCGTCTTACCTTGAGCATTGCTGCCGGAAAGCAAAATCACCCGTTTGGGCAGTTGGAGGTCCAAACGGGAGAAAATGCGAAAATTCGTCAGCGCTAATCGGGTAAGATGCATCAGTCTTTGATTTCAGCCATCTCCTCATCCGTAAGTTCATACATATTTGTGGCTCGGTCAATATAAAGTACACCGTTCAGATGGTCAATTTCATGCTGAAAGATCCGCGCTAACCATCCTTTTACTGTAATTTTCATCGGCTGACCATAGCGGTTCTTGGCTTTGACGGTAATAGATTCATGACGCTCAACATTGCCGGCTAAATTGGGCAAAGATAAACAGGCTTCCGTTGCCATGACGGTTTCTTTTGAGGTCTTAATAATTTCAGGGTTAATCAGCACGTAGGTCTTAGGTTTTGCATCTTCTTTTTCTTCATCTGCATATTCAACCACCACTAAGCGCAAAGATTGCCCAATTTGCGGTGCAGCTAAACCTACCCCCGGCGCGGCACGCAAGGTTTCGAACATATCATCGATAAGCTTTTGCAAAGATTTATCAAAAGTTTGGACTGGTTTTGCTTTTAACCTGAGCCCTGGGTCAGGGAATTTTACAATCTCTAAAACTGCCACTGTTTCTTCACTTCCTGTTTCAAAATCTTAAGCCATTTTACTTTAAGGTGGTGGGGTTCTCAACTGTTTTGTAGTGTCTTTCAATTGACTCTCCTCGTGGTAAACCTTAAACCATTCGGTCATGCGCTCACGTTCTTCTTCAATCTCCCGCTGCCGCAATGCTTCAGCATGCGCACCCATGCGCGCAAAAATCTGTTGCTGCACATCCGCTGGTCGCGAGATCTCATTAAAAGTAAGCTGGGTATTGCCCACGGTGATGTAAACTGTGCCAAAATTGAACAACATCTGGAAAATGCCTTTGCGTTCATATTCAATACTTAAAATATTTTCGAGAGGCGCTGAGCGGCGGGAAAGCCGCCCAAAGGGTTTGCGGTCAATGTCGATTACTTGGGTTGGCGTCAGCTGGAATACATCATCGCGCCAGTCGATATAGCGATAAATCAACCAACATAACATAAAAACCGTCAACAGAAAACCCATCATCACCCCCAGCTGATAAGGAATATCAGAAAAATTCCAAGTCACCATACCAATCAGAAAAGTCAACGAGATGATTAAACCTATCAGCGGTAAGAGTGACATGCGCAGAAGCACGAGCCAATGCTTACGATAAGTTATGACATGTTCATCTTCGACATGGATGCGTAAAAAATCCTGAAAGAGCCACTGGAAAAAGTTTTTTTCGGTAGGCTGTGTTGTTTCAAGTTCCAATGGT
>DICP01000114.1:0-1123 GCA_002417685.1 Candidatus Mesolinea sp. UBA5823 | reverse complement strand
TCTCCAATCTTGGATTTCTTCCAGTAAACCTCGATCAACTTACCGATGATGGGAGCATCCCCCACGCGATTAAAGCGGATATTACCCACATACGTGCGTACGACAATATCTGCATAACCAAAAATTGCACCCATCACTGTCGTCTGGATCCCTACGGAAAGCAAGGTGCCTAAAGGCGCTTCCTGACGGCTGTCATACAAGCCAGACACATGCTCAACCCACACCAAACGCTTATTGGTGATTAGATAAAAATCGTTCGCCCAGTTGTTGATATTCCAAGCTAACCATAAGCCACAAAGCGTAAAAGCGCCGGTAAGCACCACTGCGGCGATCCCAGCCCATTGCTGCGCAAATAAGACCAACAGCGCCATCACAAGTCCAAAAGTCAAGATCGGCCAAAGCACGTTGAGCAAAAGAAACACCGGATGTTTGCGCGTCATCAAAAAAATGTGCTCATTTGGCTGCAGCCAAGTGAGTGGAATGCGCTCTGCCATTTTGCGGCTCTTAAGCAACACCTTGTAGGTTTCGTGGACTTCAGGGTGCTCTATGAGTAATTCCTTTACCTGGAGGTTATCTAAAAAGAAGAGTATGCAGTCGGAAAGAGCGCTGGCGCTATATTGGCGCTGCGGCTCGCCTTGCAGGCTCTCCTCACCGACCCACTCCCCCGCGGTCAGGATTGCAGCTTTCGGCGGCTCTCCCGCTTGCAAGCATTGCATTTTGCCGCGGGCGAGCAAATAGAGACCATCAGTCGGATCGCCTACGAAATAAAGGCTCTGCCCAGCTTTTAATGCGAGGCTGGAAAACTCGCCAGCCAGCGAAAGCAGCTCCTCCTCGCCTAAAGCAGAAAGTAATGGAACTGTGCTAAGCAGCGCTTTGACTTCAGCTAAGTCCTTTTGCATAGAATAAGTATAAATCATTTGACAAATCCTTAGGAAATTCCCCTTTAAGAGCAAAGTGATAATGTCCTAAAGTAGCAAAATAGAAATGTCCTCATTATGATTAGGAGCTATGAAATGGAAACACGAAGTGTACTGCGTAATTGAAGTGAACGAAAAGAATTAGGTCGCAAGAGGACGTCTAGAATGCCCTGATTATCAGTCCTTGAATCGCTTAGTTTATAACG
>DICP01000105.1:27150-31345 GCA_002417685.1 Candidatus Mesolinea sp. UBA5823 | reverse complement strand
TCGTAAACCCAGACGCGCAAACTAAGGCTGATTTTGCGAAAAAACAAACAGCTTCATCAGAGCTTTTTCAGACAGCGCTTTCAGCCGCATTTGAGCCAGCGATAACAACCGACGGTAAAACCGTGGAAGTAGTTGCAAATATCGGCAATGAAACGGACGCCCATATGGCAAATCAAAATGGCGCCGAAGGGGTAGGCCTTTTCCGCACCGAGTTCCTCTACTTAGACCGCAAAGCTATGCCCAGCGAAGAGGAATCAATTCAAGCATATCGTAAAATCTTTGCCCATTTTGAGGGGCAACCCATTGTTGTGCGGACGCTCGATATCGGCGGGGATAAAGAAATCCCATATCTTGATTTTCCGAAGGAGCTCAATCCCTTCTTAGGGTGGCGCGGTGTGCGCATGCTCCATGGTAGGGAGGACATCTTGCGCACACAGATGCGCGCTTTGCTGCAAGCTGTCGTGGGCGTTGATTTGCGCATAATGGTGCCGATGATTGCGCTGCAAGAAGAGATTGATGAAATGAAGGCTTTACTCGAGCGCGAAAAGGAAAATCTGCACCGCGAACAGAAACCCGTCGCCGAGAAAGTGCAATTTGGCATTATGGTTGAGGTTCCTTCAGCGGCGATCCTTTCTGATCGGTTAGCAAGAAGTATCGACTTTTTTAGCATTGGAACAAATGATTTGACGCAATATACGCTTGCCGTTGACCGCACCAACGCCAAAGTGGCGCATTTAGCAAGCAGCTTTAACCCGGCGGTGCTCTTCCTCATTCAGCGTACCATTGAGTCAGCTCACGCTGCCGGCAGATGGTGCGGGTTGTGTGGCGAATTTGCTGGGGAACCCGATGCAGTTCCCCTCCTGCTTGGGATGGGATTAGATGAATTCAGCATGTCCCCTGCTAGGATTCCGACCGTAAAGCAGCTCATTCGCCAGTTAGATTCAACTGAATGCCGTCGCTTAGCTGACCAAGCCCTGAAGGCTAGCACAGCAGAGGAAGTGAAAGCGCTCGTCAAGGCATTTTTTACCGAGCGGCAAATTGGCATGGATTAGTGATTGAGGTTGAAGATTTATTGAATTAGCGCAGAGCGTCTGGAATAGCCCACTTTGGAGGAAAGAGGCACCTTACCAAAATGAAATGATTACACAAGCGCAAAATAGCGGTGTAGTCTTCCCCCCAAGCCTGGGGGGAAGACTTTTCTAATAAAAACAAGCGCAAGAGAGGTTCCGCAATCTTAATAATCGCGGTTGGTTTGTAGATCGCGGCGCTTGCGAATAAAGGTCGGAACGTCGATATCCTCATCCATGGTTGCGTAGTTATAACTCTCATTGCGTTGCGGCTGAGCCTGCTTTTGGCCGGGCTCATGAATACGGTTAGCATCAGATAAATCTACCCTTTGATCTGTCTTGCTGCTGGTTGCGCCTGGAAAAAAAGCACTAGCCTCCGCCTCATTGGGAGAGTGGTTGTGATCAAAGCCGGTAGCAATGACAGTGATGCGCACCTTATCGCCCATAGATTCATCGATGACAGCCCCAAAGATTAAATTGACATCCGGAGAAGCTGTTTCTTTAATGATCGAAGCTGCCTGATTAACCTCAAATAGTGAGAGGTTAGAACTCCCAGTGACGTTGAAGAGGATGCCATGAGCACCATTAATGGTCACATCGAGCAGCTGGCTGGAGATCGCTTTCTCAGCGGCAACCTTCGCGCGGTCTTCTCCTGAAGCTTCGCCCACAGCCATCAAAGCCGCACCGCCTTCGGACATAATCGTGCGCACATCGGCAAAGTCGAGGTTTATCAACCCTGGAACGGTGATCAGCTCTGAAATGCCCTGAATCCCTTGACGCAAGACATCATCGGCAAGCCTGAAAGCATCGCACATGCTTACGCTCTTGGTTACCATCTGCATCAGGCGGTCGTTGGGGATAACGATTAAGGTATCGGCATGTTCCTTTAAGCGTAAAGCACCTTCTTCGGCAACCATTGCGCGCCGTTGTCCTTCGAAGGCAAACGGGCGAGTGACCACACCAATGGTAAGGGCGCCGATTTCTTTAGCGATTTGCGCCACGACGGGCGCTGCACCCGTGCCCGTGCCTCCGCCCAAACCTGCGGTAACGAACACCATATCGCTGCCTTTGAGTACATCATAGAGCTCTTCAGCCGATTCTTCTGCGGAGATTTTGCCGATATTGGGGTCACCACCAGCACCGAGTCCGCGGGTGGTTTTATCGCCAATGCGGACACGGGTAGGTGCGCTGCTCTTGAGCAACACCTGAGCGTCAGTATTAATGGCAATAAATTCTATTCCTGATAATCCTTCAGCGATCATGCGATCGACAGCATTACAGCCGCCTCCGCCAACGCCTACTACTTTTATGCGTGCTGTTAATTCAACCTGTTTTGCATCCATTTTTCTCCTCTCATGGCTTGAATAATTGATTATGGTAATAACTTTTTGAACCAGGAAGCAAACGTCTCCGTGCGCTCGCCTTCTGATCTTTTCCCTTTTCCAGGTCGTTCTGATCCGATCTGGTAAGTTTCACTCATTAAAATTGCCCATTGTAGTAAGCCTACACTTGTGGAAAACGCCGGCGAACTAATCTGGTCTGTCAAGCCGACCATTTTCTCAGGTTTGGCAATGCGGGCTGGTAAACCGGTTACTTGCGTCGCTAATTTACGCATACCAGGTAACTGGCTTCCACCACCGGTCAGGATCAGCCCAGCAGGCAGCAAACCCGAAACACCCGAACGCTTGATTTCCTGATGAACCAAGGACAAGATTTCTTCGGCGCGAGCCTCGATAATATTGACCAGATCACGCCTAAGAACCTTGGCGCTTTCTTCGGCACTAAAAGGCACCACATTAAAGCTCTCTTCCTCCGAAATTTCATCCAAGACGGCATAGCCGTGGTGTAATTTCACTTCCTCAGCGACGTCAACCGGCAAGCGTAAGCCTTGAGCTATATCAGTGGTAATGTAATAGCTGCCGATGTTGATCACATTGGTGTACCAGACGTCACCATTGAGGTATATGGCTAAATCGGTAGTGCCGCCGCCCAGGTCGACCACAGCTGCGCCCATAGTGCGTTCGGTCTCCGAAAGCACAGCTTCGGCAGATGCCAAGGGGCTGAGCACAAACTGTGAGACCTCAATCCCTGCCATGGATACACACTTGCGTAAGTTTTCGGTGGTGGAAGCGGAAGCGGTGATAATGTGTGCTTCTACCTCCAAGCGGAAACCATGCATCCCAACGGGCTGGCGAATGCCATCTTGTCCATCGACTAAAAAGCCACGCTGAATCACATGGATAATTTCTCGGTCGTGGGGGATAGCCACGGCTTGGGCAGAATCTAAGGCACGCAAAACGTCTTCTTGATCGATGACGCGGCCGGAAATACCCACAACGCCTCGGCTGTTCATCGAGGAAACATGCGAGCCAGCTAAGCTGACCAAGGCGCTATTGATTTCATAGCCTGAGGTGCGCTCTGCTTTCTCAATGGAACGAGCTATCGATTGGGAGGCTGAATTGATATCGATCACAACACCTTTGCGGATGCCCTGTGAAGGCTCAACCCCAACCCCCAAAATACGCAGATTGGCGCCGTTTTCAATCCGAGCCACCAAAGTGCAAA
This sequence comes from Candidatus Mesolinea sp. UBA5823, assembly GCA_002417685.1. Classification (GTDB taxonomy): domain Bacteria; phylum Chloroflexota; class Anaerolineae; order Anaerolineales; family Anaerolineaceae; genus Mesolinea. The sequence continues at coordinate 27,713 of DICP01000105.1, read as the reverse complement.
TTTTACTGGTTCCAATATCTAATCCGACAACAATTGGCTCTTCCATCGTTACTACTCCAATCGATAATAAGGTGCGTGTATATATTCAACGCTGATTAAACTAGGTTGCAAGTTTCGCTCCAGGAGCGCAGTGACAATTTGCTGGTATTCAGCTAACTTCACATCAATCTGGGAGATATCCGTGCCTAAGTAAACTTGCCAGCCCTGTGCATCGGTCCAGCCTAAGCCGTTTTCTGGATCATAAAGCAGCGCTGTACCTGTGGGAATATACCCGCGTAGCTTAAGCACAGAGGCGACAAACTGCGAGTCAACGCTTGGGGTTGGCAGAATAGGCGTTTCGGCTTTTTCGGCTGGTTCAGAAGCTGGATCAACGTATCCCAAAGGTTTTGGAGGATCTCCATTTGCCATCACTTTGAGCGGTATGGTCGCTTCACCGCGGATGGGGAAGGTAAAACCTTCATCGTCTACCCAAGTGGTTGCTTCCCCGTCGATGATCCAGGTAATGGCGGGGATGCGCTCTTGAATGCTGATGGTGAGATTTGCTGGCAGCTCAACGCGCACCA
>DICP01000105.1:25159-27122 GCA_002417685.1 Candidatus Mesolinea sp. UBA5823 | reverse complement strand
CTGATGATAGGTTTACCTGAAAGTTCGAGTTTATCCAATATTTCTTCGGCAGGAATGCGTTGAGCTCCGCTCAAGTTGAGTGTGGAAATCTCGAAGCTATCTGAGAAATTTAGCATGTAAATGCCAATGCCGAGTACGATGACGAGAAAGGCTGAAAGCAGCCGCCAGCCGAGTTTAACTTCTGGCATGGCAGGCAGGCGGATTTCACTGCCAGGAGTATCGGTAGGTAAGTAAATACGGCGTTGTGGCTTGGCTTTGCTCCTTGCTTCACGTGCCATACCGGGGTATGTGTGCCGTGAAATTACCCGGGAAGCGCTTTCTGCCTCACGCGTGGTGGACCTGGGAGGCTGCGGGATAGGTTTACGATGCACTGGCTCAATTTTTCGTCGCGCCCTCACCTGGTCGGCTCTGCTTAATTGTTTATTTCGGCTTGCCATCTTACTCCTCATACTTTCGTATGGTTTGATCTTGTTCTCCTTTGCGCTCCAACGCCAATTCGATGAGGCGATCTACCAAGGCAGGGTAACTCAATCCACTGGCTTCCCAAAGCTTCGGGTACATACTAATAGAAGTGAAGCCGGGCATGGTATTGATCTCACTGAAATACAGCTCTCCGCTGGGTTTATCCACCAGAAAATCCACGCGTGCCAAGCCGGCACCATCGATGGCTTGGTAAGCCTGCAGGGCATAATGCTGGATGCGCTCGATCATCGCCTGGTCAAAGGGGGCTGGGATTAAGACTTCTGGGTCACCATGGTGATATTTATCCCTATAAGTGTAGAAGACGTCTTTTGGGATAATCTCACCTGGAACGGAAACCTGTGGGTTTTCATTTCCTAAAACGCTAATTTCAATCTCACGGGCGTCCAAACCGCGCTCCACGAGCACCCGGCGGTCAAAGCGGGCAGCTTTTTGGAGTGCTGCTTGAAGCTCCTCACGATCTTGAGCTTTACTAATGCCGACAGATGAACCTAAATTAACTGGCTTGACGAATAAGGGATATGGCGCAACCCCTTCAGCTTTGTGCACGACCTCAGCGAGATCGGTGCGGATTTCGCTGCGGGAGAAGACCATAAATTCGAGCACCGGGATGCCGGCGTTCTGCACCACATGCTTGCAGACAGCCTTATCCATTCCCACAGCCGAAGCTAATACACCGGCACCAACATAAGCAAGGTCGAGCATTTCAAAGTAGCCTTGAATAGTTCCATCTTCGCCAAACGTGCCATGCAGCACCGGAAAAACGACGTCCAACGGGGAGATCAGCTTCAGCGTGTTGCCTTGGCGGGTATATAAGCTTACTTTCCCAGATGTGTTGAGCAACAGTGCTTCATGTAAGCTCTCCTGCTTGCCCTCTTTGAAAACTTGTAAGGCGTTGGAGCCCGTGAGCCAAGCGCCTTCTTGCGTAATGCCAATTTCGAAAACCTCATATTTAGACGGGTCCAAGACTGACCTAACTGAGGTTGCAGACATCAACGAAACTGCATGCTCGCCAGAGCGGCCGCCAAAAATAATTCCAAGTTTCAATTTAGTGTTCGTCATTAAAATCACCTAAAAGTTCAATTTCTAACTCAAGCTCGATGCCAAATTGATCTTTAACGCGTCTCTGCGCCAAGCGGATGAGGCTGAGGTACTCTTGAGCAGAAGATTGTCCATCATTGACAATAAAATTGGCGTGCAATGGGCTGAACTGGGCATGCTCAGCCTTATAACCCTTGAGACCCACCGCTTCAATCAAGCGGCCAGCATAATCCCCAGGTGGATTCTTGAAGGTGGAACCCGTAGAATTACCTGTAGGTTGGGTTTGCCGGCGCTTCTCGGCATAATCCGAGAGGAGCTTCCAAGCAGCTTCGCGGGTACTATGCTGTGCTTTGAAGAGGGCTGAAAGAATCACTGCAGGTTGTTTTTCACGCTTGAGAATGCTGCTGCGATAAGAGAACGCCATCTGGTCAGCAGTTAGGGT
>DICP01000105.1:24447-25146 GCA_002417685.1 Candidatus Mesolinea sp. UBA5823 | reverse complement strand
CCATAAATAGCTCCGCCAACCGAGCCAGGAACACTGCCAGCCCATTCCATTCCCGTCAGCCCGCGCAAGGCGGTCATTCGGGCGATGTTGCTCAGGTTTGCGCCGCTCTCAGCGTAAATGGTTGGCGGCTCTTCCTGGGAGTGGATCTTGATATTATGGCAACGGTTGAGCAAAATCACACCTGCGTAGCCTTTATCGCTGACCAAAATATTCGAGCCGCTGCCAATCAGCTTGAAGGGCACACTTTCACTCCACAAGAACGAGGCTGCTTTACGCAGCTCTTCGAGTGTATTGACCGGCACCAAACCTAAGACCGTCCCGCCGACGCGTGCTGTGGTGTAATTCGCCATCCGCACGTTTTCTTGCCAGGCTTGACCGAAGAAGGCTTGCAGCTTGCGTACTGGGACGCTCATGCCTGTGCCTCCTTCTTCTGGTTGAGGATGCGTGCTTGCAGCAAGGCGCTGATTTGCGGGCCTTTACCGGCTGAAAGCACCACAATCAAGTCGTCGCCGCTTAGGTTTTTGCAGACGTAATCAGTCAGTTCCTCAAAATCTGGCAAGTAACGGGCTTTACCGCCTGGGATGTGCACGGCAATCTGGGAGGGGTCAAAGTTGTGCTCGGCTTCGCGGGCAGCATAGACGCGCGTAATGACAACCTCATCCGCTGCTTGCAAGCTGCGAGCATAAGCATCTTGCAGCA
>DICP01000105.1:19833-24382 GCA_002417685.1 Candidatus Mesolinea sp. UBA5823 | reverse complement strand
TGACCGTAATCGTTGATGATCACGATGCCATTTTGCTCCAAAACAACTTCCATGCGGCGCTCGGAGCCATGAAACCCTGCTAAGGCCTCTGCTGCATCCTTAGGCGGTATACCTAATGTATCGATGACGGCTAACGCCGCGGCAGCATTGCTGACGTTATGCTTACCAGGCATTGGCAACCTGAAGCTGCCTAAATTGTGAAGTTCTTCGCCAGGCAGCTGGCGGGTGAGCGTAAAGGTATACTCCTCGCCATTCCAATTGGCTGAAGCGATATGATAATGGCTCTTCTCTGCAAAGCCGTATGTGCGTAAAACAAAATGCTTTTCGTCGAAGCCTTGCAACAACTTCTTTACGCCTGGGTCATCAGCGCAAAGCAGAGCCGTGCCGCTGGGCTGGGTGCGCAGCAGGAATTGGCGGAAGGCTTCGAGGTAACTTTCCGGCGTAGGGAAGAAATCGGGATGGTCATATTCGATATTGGTGACCACACTTATCGTAGGGTTAAGCCCGAGGAACATATAGTCGTATTCATCAGCTTCGATAATAAAGTAAGGACTGCTACCTGCGCGGGCATTTGCATGCAGGTCAATAATTTCGGCACCTAAAATGAAGCTAGGGTCGAAGGCGAGGTTATGCATCAGACAAACGATCATGGCTGTGGTAGTTGTCTTGCCATGTGAGCCGGCGACGGCAATGGTTCGTTTTCCTGCTGTCAGCTGGGGTAAAAAGTCTGTGCGCTTAAGCACGGGGATTCCAGCCGCTTGTGCAGCTTGCACTTCGGGGTCATCATCTTTGATTGCGGAGGAGCGCACGACCACATCAGCTTGCGTAGCTAAAGCTGGATTATGCCCGAGAACTGTTTTAGCGCCTCTTCGGGTGACCTCTCGGAAATAGGCGGAATCAGCAATATCTGAGCCTGTCACCTGATACCCCTGCTCGAGGAGCACGACGGCTATGGCTGAGATGCCTGTTCCACCTATGCCGATTAAATGAATATGCTGCATCACACAAACGCTCCAATAATGCAAATAAAAGCCACAACGATACCCACGTAAATATATGTGCCCTGTAAATGGACTGGTACTGCACAAGATAATATCTGCGCTGCAGCTTGACCTGCTTGCGTAGCAAGGTCTGGCGGAGTAATTTGAGCCACAGGGTAGTTGGCTTGAGCCATATAGTGGAATATGGTGCTCAAGTAAAGGTAGCCGTTAAAGGCACCAACGAGTCCGCCAAAGACCATACCGTGGCTCACTTTTCTTTCAAAGAGACCGATTTCTACAAAACGTCGAAAAGAAGGCGTTTGATAGGCGAGAAGAGCGAAAGCTCCCATCACGCCCAAGCTTGTCCAAAAAAGTTGGGTTGCTGAAAGATCATCTATCACCATCGGGACGACAATTTCCACCGTAAAGACGCCCATCACACCGGCTGCAGTAACCAGCAGCTCTTTTTTGAAGCCGCGCAAAGCTCCGATGATGGCGAACAGAGCAACCATTATGTAGAAAAAGGCGTCCAATGTAATCATTTCGAATGCTTACCTTTCATTGCTTGCCATTTCTAGGAGTAATTCAGCAATTTTTTCTGCAGCAGCTGGTTGCGCCAATGCAGCCATGGCTTGGCTCATCTGAGCTAAACGCTTAGGATCTTCCAGCAAGGTGGTCACCGTAGAATAAAGTTCTTTTTCTAGTTTCTCATCCTCGAGAAGCACAGCTGCGCCGCGCTCAACCAAGTAATCAGCGTTAACTTTTTGGTATTGCCAAGCGTAGGGGTAGGGGACAAGGATTGCTGGCAGACCAAAGAGCGCATATTCTCCCAGCACCGAAGCACCCGAACGAGAAACGACCAGGTCCGCTGCTGCGAGCGCCGCACCCATTTCGTGTAGGTATGGGAAGGCTTGGTAGCGAGGTCCGAGTCCGTCGGTTTGATGGTGGAGCAAATCCCAATCTAAATGTCCCGTGAGATGGATGACCTGATAGCGTTCAATAAGCTTGCCGGCGATTTTAACCACCGCGTTGTTAATCGAACGGGCTCCGCTGCTTCCACCCATGAAAAGTACGGTTTTGATGTTAGGGTCAAACTTAAAATACGCTAAGCCATCAGCTTTATTCCATTTTTTTAATTCTTCTCGAATAGGATATCCACTCACAGTTAATTTCTCCTGATGCTTAAAAAATTTGCGCGATTCCTCGCTGGTGATAGCAATACGGTCGGAATACCGTGCCAACACTCTTAGCGCTAACCCTGGCTCGATATCGGGCACATAGAGCAGCGATTGACGTTTTTTGCCAGCCAATGCCATTGGGATGGCTACGTAGCCGCCTGTAAAAAGCAGGACGTCTGGGTCGAACTCTTTGAGAATTTGCTTCGACCTATGGTAGCCTTTCCAAAGCTGACTCAGGTTACCGGGCAGCTTCTTGAGCGAAACCCCGTGGACGCCGGCGGCAGGAATGGCTTGGAAAGGCAAGCCGGCACGTTCAACCAGTTCTCTCTCCATGCCTCCCTCACTCCCAACCCACAACAAGGTGTGCCCCTGGTGGTTAAGAATCTCCGTAACGGTTAGTGCCGGATACACTCCGCCACCTGTCCCGCCCGCGCAAATTAACAACCGCACTGGTCTGGCTCCTTTCTGCAATTTCTTTGGCAGTTCCCTGCCTGGCAACATTCATGGTGATGCCGATGGCAGCCATGGTCGTTAACATGCTGCTTCCACCAGCGCTGATCAACGGCAGGGCATTGCCCGTGAAGGGCATCAAACCCACAATCACCGCGAAATTCATTAAAGCTTCAATCACGATCCAACTTATCAATCCAAAAGCCAATAAGCTGCCAGCCTGATCAGGAGCACGCTTAGCGATAGTTACGCCGCGCCAAATGAGTAAAACATAAAGGATGATGACCACAAACGATCCGACCAGACCGGTCTCTTCGGCAATTACAGCAAAGATGCTATCCGTATGCGGTAAAGGCAATCCGGTAAACTTGGTATCCGCTTGACCAATCCCAACGCCGAAGAAACCGCCCTTGATAATGGCTTCATAGGTGCGCTGAACGTGGTAAGAACTGTTGATAGGATCTTGCAAGCCTCGCAGGTAGTCGTTAATCCGCGCTTGACCAGTGGAGGAGATTGCAATCACGCCACCGCCAACAATAGCAACAAGCAAGAAAAGAATTAGGGTCTGCTTCAATTCAGCTCCGGAAAGGAAGAAGAGCATAATTACCAGGGCACCGACGGTAATTGCGGCGCTCAAGTCGGGTTGGATGACAATCAAGCCAGCTACCAAACCGAGAATAAAAACTAAGGGAATAAAAACAGTATCTTTATCGTGTAAAAGGTCTTTGCGCTTGGAGAGCCAGAAAGAAAGGTAAAGCACAATGCCCAACTTCGCAAATTCAGCTGGCTGGACAGAGCTGTTTAGCAACGAGCGGCTCGAAATGCCCTGGAAGCGATTGCGAATGACCACAGCTGTGAGCATAGCAATCACGCCCAGCATCAACCAGGCGACAAATGGCTCGAATTTGTGGTAGTCAAAGTAGCTAAGTCCAACAGCTACGGCGATCCCTAATGCCACCCACAGCACCTGACGGTTGAAAATATAAGTCGGTGGTTTCTCCATGATTAAGGAGGCATCCCAGCTGGAGGAGTAAACCATTAACAAACCAATCACTAACAAGGCTGCAATGATAAGGACTAAAGGCACATCAAAAGGCAGCCTGGTCATGCTGCGACTTTTCGTTTGAGGTTTTGCACTTATGTTATTCATAAAGCATTTACCAACTTCCTAAAGTATTCGCCGCGCTCTTCGAAATCCTTGAAAGCATCAAAGCTGGTGCAGCCTGGAGATAGCAAGACGGTATCACCAGGTTGAGCCAACTTCGCGGCTGCTTGTACGGCTTCTTCCAGCGTGTTGCATCGGGAGATGACCTGTAAAGTTTCTCCTTTTTTCACCGCCCCTAAAGCTCTTTCGATCAAGCTGGCTGCCTCACCAAAGAGCACCACGGCACGCACACGTTGGTGAATGAGCTGGGAGAGGTCATCCCAAGGCAGATTTTTATCGCGCCCGCCCAGCAGCAAGACAAGCGGTCCTTTGAAGGCTTCGATGGCAGCCATCGTTCGTTCTGGTGCGGTGGCAATCGAGTCGTTGTACCAGTCAGCTCCATTGATGTTACGGATAAATTCTAGGCGGTGCGGAATGCCTGTGAATTCCTCGATGGCGGTCTGGATCGCAGGCAGAGCTAATGAAGCAGCGGTTGCAATGGCGCAGGCAGCCAAAACATTAGCGATATTATGTCTTCCCGGCAGCTGGATCCACTCTAAAGGCAGCATCTTGAGGCTTTCGCGACCGAGCTGCAGCCAAATAGCATCTTTATAGATGTAGGTACCATTCTGCTTAGAATCTGGCTTCTGGAAGCCAAAGCTGATCAAATCACTTTTGAGGTTTTCAGCCAAACTCCAAGAGCCGGGATCATCACGGTTGAGGATGGCGACATCCCCAGGATGCTGGAAGCGCAGGATGCGGCTTTTCGCTGCAATATAGGCTTGCATGCTTCCGTG
>DICP01000105.1:5766-19779 GCA_002417685.1 Candidatus Mesolinea sp. UBA5823 | reverse complement strand
GTCATCAGCTCTAATTGGAAACTGGAAAGTTCGAGCACCACAAGGTCATCTTCATCAATCTGATCGACTTGTTCTATCAAGGGGTTGCCGATATTCCCGCCCACCCAAGCACAATGGCCATTTTGTTTCATTTCGAAGTACTTTTGAGCCATTAAGCCCACCAATGCCGTCGTCGTAGTTTTGCCGGAAGAGCCAGTGATGCCAATAACCTGAGCTGGGCATGCCTCTAAAAAAATCTGCGAATCATTACTCAACGGGATGCCCCGCTGCAGCGCTGCTTGAATAAAGGGGATCGTCAGGGGCACACCGCCGGAAACACAGACAAGGTCTGCACCCTCTAACAACTCCAGCGGGTGCCCGCCTAAGCGCAGATGGATACCTAATTTCTCTAAATCGGGAAGATTTGCAGGCAGCTCATCCAAGGAGTGCATATCGGTGAGGATCACCAGAGCGCCTTTGGAAGCAAGGTAGCGCGAGAGAGCCGTACCTTGCCGGGCAGCACCAATCACGATAACTTTCTTTCCAGACCAATTTTCCATCTTTATCCTAAAAACGTCAGGGCTAAGCCGAGCATCCCGGCGATGAGCCCGATTATCCAAAAGCGCAGTACGATTTTATTTTCTGGCCACCCCAACATCTCGAAGTGATGATGAATAGGTGCTTTTTTGAAAACACGCTTTCCGTGAGTGGCTTTAAAGTACGATACTTGAATAATTACACTCAGAAGCTCTGCCACGGGGATGATGGCAATGAGCGGCAGGAAGAGCCAGCGCCCGGTCATAAGAGCGACGACTGCAAAAGTGGCTCCAAGAGCTTGAGAACCGGTATCGCCCATCATCAATTCAGCTGGCTTGACGTTGAACCACAAGAAGCCAGCCAGCGCGCCAACGATGCTGAAGCAGAAGCGGGCTAAGTAGACCTGCTGTTGGGTCATGGCGATGATGCCATAGATACCAAATAGGGTTAGTGAGATCATGCCAGCCAACCCGTCGATTCCATCGGTAAAATTGACCGCATTCGCCATAGCAACGATAAGAAGTGCTGCAAATGGGATGTACCACCAGCCAAAATCAAGAGCCGTAGGCGCCGAAGGCCAAAAGAGATGAGGGACATCTAATACTTCGGTTAGTCCGTAGGCAACGACCAAAGCAATTATTGCCTGTAATATAAATTTCGTCCTTGCGCTCATGCCTAATCCGCGCCGCGGTCCACGAATGCCCTCCCAATCGTCCACCGCTCCTATCAGTGCAAAACCCCACATTGTCAAAAGAGGCACAAAAATTGAGGAGCCAAAGAGACGCGAGCCAAATAGGGATACTGCATTAAGGATCACCGTCAGGATGGTTATTGGAATGAGGAACATGAACCCACCCATGGTAGGGGTGTTCATCTTTGCTAAGTGCGATTCTGGCACATCCATGCTGATGATCTTACCGATGTTCAATTGCTTGAGCAGCTGGATGAAAGGAGGACCCCATATCACCGAGAGCAAGAAACTAAAACCGCTGATAGCAATTGCCAAGGTAGAAGCGTTCATGAGGCAACGACCTCCAAGGCGGAAACGATTTGATCCATGCGCATAGCGTTCGACCCTTTGATTAGAGCAATGTCACCTTTCTTAAGGATCTTACGTAAGTATTGTGTTGCTTCGGAAGGCGTGGCAAACCAATGTGCTTTGTGAGCTGGAAAGCCTGCCTCTAATGCGGCGTTTAAACTGGTTTTGGTACGCTGCCCAACGAATACCAATTCATCTGCCACTTCAGCTGCACGGATGCCAATACGTTGGTGCCCGTCTGCTTCATATTGTCCCAATTCGAGCATATCGCCTAATACTGCCACTTTGCGTCCGTCCAAGTCTGCCAGCAGGTTAAGCGCTGCTAACGTCGAGTCAGGCGAAGCGTTGTATGTATCGTCAAGGAGGAGTGCCCCGGAAGCTGTTTGTACTGTTGTAATTCGCAGCTGAAGTTGGCTGTTTTTAAATGCATCAAAAATAGCAGCCCAACTAAAACCTAAGCAAAGTGCTGCTGCAGCAGAGCGTAGCAAGGTATATACGGAGTGCCTGCCAATCAAAGGAGCGGTTAAATAAAAATCTTCCTCACGATAGTGCATGCGGCAGCGAATGCCTTCTAACCCCATGCTCTCGATCTCGTCTGCCCAGAGGTCCGCTTGCGGATCGAGCCCGTAAGTGAAAACAGAAGCACGCGTCTGGTGTGCCATTGCCAAAACGCGCTCATCATCAAAATTAAGGATTGCAACACCTTCCGGCGCTGGAGGTAAAGCTTGGACAAGTTCGGATTTCCCGGTTGCAATAGCTTCTATTGAACCAGCGCGTTCTGCATGCACCGTGCCTATGTTGGTAACGATGCCAATTTGCGGTAAGGCAATGTGGCAGAGGTGTGCGATATCCCCTGGGACGTAAAACCCCATCTCGAGCACAGCCACTTGATGGCTTTCGTTAAGCTGCAGTAATGTCAGTGGCAGCCCGATTTCATTATTCAAGTTGCCTGGGTTTTTCAGTGTAACATAGCGCTGAGAAAGCACACTGGCGGTAAGCTCTTTGGTTGAAGTTTTGCCTACGCTGCCGGTAATGCCAATAACTTTTAGGTCAAATTGCCGGCGCCAATAGGCAGCTAATTTTTGAAGCGCTTGGAGGGTATTCTCGACGAGTAAGCTGAAGGGCGGCTGAGATGGGAGTACTGCAGTTCCCTCGCGGATATCCACAACCGGGAAGTTGCTCTGGATGGGATGCTCGATGATGGCTAAATTGGCTCCCTTGGCAAAGGCTTCATCGACAAACAAGTGTCCATCTGTGTTTTCGCCTTTGAGAGCAAAGAACATACTAAAAGGGGGCACGTGGCGCGAATCAATGCAGCCTTCGGAAATCTTGAAATCAAGATTGCCGATGCTTTTTCCGATTAACGCTATAAGAACGTGCTGTAAAGTCAGCATTTCTACTCTCCGTTCGTGGTGCTGGCAGACTGCAGGCGGATGTTATCAGGTGGGATATCCATCAGTACCACGAGGTTTTTCACAACGTCGGAAAACACTGGAGCTGCCACTTCCGAACCCCAAATCGATATGGTTGGTTTTTCTAACCAGACGTAAACCAGGAATTTGGGATCTTCTGCTGGGCCCCAGCCGACAAAGCTAGTGTTCGTTACCGAACTGGTATAACCAAATTCTGTCGGGATCTCAGCAGTGCCAGTTTTGCCTGCCACAGAGTAACCTTCCACCAGCGCAACTGAGGATTCTTCTTCGAGAGATGTGACCAACATAGAGGTGAGCGTTGTTGCCGTTTCGGGTTTGAGCGGTGTGCCCACAATTACAGGATTGACCTCATATTGGCGTCCATCGATAATCATGGATTTGACCACATGCGGTGCCATCATTTTGCCCTCATTCGCAACTGAACCGATTGCCATTACCATCTGGATGGGAGTGAGGGAAATACCCTGACCAAATGAGTTAGTTGCCAGGTCCACTTCGTACCATTGATTATCCCCCGGGACTTTGAGGGGGAAGTGGACTTCGCCACCCAAATCGATGCCAGTGTTGCGGTCAAGACCAAAGTTTTTTAAGTAGGAATAGAACCGGTCAGCGCCTAATTGCATGGCAATCCAGGAGAGGCACACATTCAGCGAATGCTGCATACAGCCGGTCATATCCTGGTCGCCCCAAGCGCCATAGTTCCAGTTGGTGATAGTGGTGCCGCCAACCATGATCGAGCCTGTATCATGAAAAACGGTTTCCGGCGTAACCGCACCAGCATCTAAAGCGGCTGCCATGGTAAGCACTTTAAAAACCGAACCTGGTTCGTAAGATTTACTGATAGCACGGTTATAGGGGGTTGGGTTGGGAAAGATTTCGCTATACTTCCAATATTCGTTCGGATCCAACCGAGGCGTGGTCGCCATCGCCAAGACACTGCCATCTTCAGGGTTATAGACCAGAATCGTTCCAGCTTCCGCGCCAGACCAATCGATGGCTTCGCTAAGCACGTTTTCCGTCATAGCTTGGATATCGCGGTCAATCGTGAGCACCAAGCTCGCGCCTGGTGGTACCGTTTCGGTTGTGGGAATTTCTACCGGGTCGTAGTTTTTGAAGACTTGTTTTGGTGTGCCAGCAAGCAAGTCGTTATATGCTTCTTCGACACCAAAATACCCTTTACCTTCGGTTTTATCTAAGAATGAATAGAACCCAATAATATTAGAGGCGAGGTCACCCTCTGGGTAGCTCCGTTTGTTTTGGGCTGTCCAGATTAAACCCCTTAAGGACGGTTTGGTTTCGTTCCGTCCAACATTCATATCCTCATATTCTTGATTGATTTTTTCGAGCTCGACGATTTCCTCTTTTGTCGCAAAGCCTTCCAGAACAACATAATAAGGGTTTCCATTGCCAGGCGTTATTTGGGCACTGGCTAAAACTTCTGCATAGTCCAACCCCAAGACGCTCGAAGCAACCGCAGCGATGGTCTCTGGCTGGGCGACACTCGCCAAATCTAAACCCACCTCGAAGGTAGCTTCGTTACCAGCCAAAAGATTGCCTTCGGCATCATAAATATTGCCGCGTTCAGGATAGATCGTCTCGATAAATCCGCGGTAGTTTTCACTTTGGGCTAAAATTTCAGCTGCGGCGGGAATATTTTGGATGCGGATCATCTGAATGCCAATCGCGCTGCCAACTAAAGAAGCGATGACAGCGACGATGATAAACCGCGACGAAGCCTGACCTTTCATGGCTGCACCTCGCTCGGAATCTGAGGCTGACTGAGCTTACTCAGGAACCAATCCCATAATGAGGCTGTAAACTCGGGGAGTAAAACTGGTGTTTCTCGGCTATCGCTGCGCGCCGGTGGAGCGAGGACGGCAGCTTCCTTTGGGACGTAGCCGGGAATCTCGAGGTATAAGGCTTGCTGTGGATCTACCCGGACCATGTCTAGCTCTTCCACGCGCGCTTGNNNNAAGTAATCTCTTCTTCTAAGCTTTGAATCTGCCTGCCTGTGGTTGCAGCTCTTTCACTTACTGAGAGGTATACCCCAGCAATAGCGGCAATAGTGACCAGGATTAGCAGGAAGATGCCGATCCACTGCAATTGCGTCCGCCAGGGAGCTTGTTTATATGCGTGTAGAAAGTTAGTTTTCATAGGTCTTAAGCTGCAGATTCTATGCCAATTTACAATTTTTGTGCCACACGTAGTTTTGCACTACGTGAGCGCGGGTTTAGAGCCTTTTCTTCTTCCTGTGGAACCACAGGGTGCGGCGTGATAATTTTGATACTCGCATGATGGCCGCAAGTACAGATAGGCTGCTCTGGCGGGCAGATGCAATCTTTGCTCTCCCGCTGGAAAATTTGCTTTACGATGCGGTCTTCCAGCGAGTGAAAAGAGATTACAGCCAGGCGGGCGTTTGGTTCTAAAAGTTCAATTAGCTGCGGAAGTGCTTCCTGTATATTTTTCAGCTCGTCATTGACAGCGATACGCAAAGCTTGAAACGTACGTGTTGCGGGGTCTTGCCTCTCACTGGTTCTGCCGATAGCAAATCGCACAACAGTGGCTAATTCTTGTGTTGTTTGTAAAGGTCGGGCTTGCACGATGGCTCGGGCGATTTTCCGAGAGTAACGTTCTTCGCCATGACGCCAAATCAAGTCTGCTAGTGCCTTTTCATCCAAGTTGTTCACCAAGTCTGCAGCGCTCGGACCGCGGGTTGGATCGAAGCGCATATCCAGCGGTCCGTTCTGCTGGAAAGAAAATCCCCGCTCAGCCTGGTCGAGTTGCATTGATGAGACGCCCAGATCGAGCACGATGCCATCCACCTTTTGCCACCCGATTTCCGCGAGGATTTGCGCACTCTCGGTATAAGAAGCATGTTTGACGATCGCACGGGAGCCGAAGGGAGCAAGTGTAGCGCGAGCCAGAGCAACGGCATCCGGGTCAAGATCTAACGCAACAAGTTGACCGTCGGGAGCGCTGGCTTCCAGGATACCCTTAGAGTGTCCGCCAGCTCCTGCAGTGCAGTCTAAATAGCGTCCGGGACTGAAAGGTGCGAGGTATTGAATAATTATTTGGTAAAGTACTGGACGGTGCGGTACTCCCGTCTCCATTAATTACCTCGAGCAGAGATATTAATGGCTGCCCAACGGTTGCTGTTTTTTTGAGGGTCATTGTGCGATTTTGCTTCCAATGACCAAAGTTCCACTGACCAGATTTCGAAACTATCTCCGACCCCGATAATCATACAGGTGTCGTTAATCTGCCCGGTCGCTCGCAGGAAAGCGGGGATCAGAATGCGGCCAGCAGTATCGTAGGTGAGCATTGCAGCGTTAGAAAAAATCAACCTGCGCAAAGCGCGTGTTTCCGGGTCGGTAATGGAAAGCTCGCTGAGATTGATGGCAATTTGCTCAAAATGTTGCTTTGGGTAAGCAATCAGGTTAGAGTCAAACCCTTCAGTAAGGTAAATTCCCTCTGGAGCTTGCTCTCGGAAGTTAGCTGGGATGGTTAATCTTCCTTTTGCGTCGATGTTGTGTTCGTACTGCCCAAAGAACATTTGTTCTATTCCTTTTTTAATGACAGAACGCTGGTTAGTTCCAGCGTTCTCATGCCACACTTTCTGACACTCTTTGACACTATTTGTCACATTATAGAATTAAATTGGTTAAAAATCAAGGGCTTGGCACACTAATTGCAGATATTTTAAGGTTTCTATTTGGTTGGAAGTAAAAATGGGAACACAGCTCGATAAATAGGGATCCGAGATTACCTCTATGGGCTTGAAGAGCTCAATGAGTAAATGGATTTACCTTTTTTTGATTTATAATCATCTCACATGGCAACGCCAATGATACTCAATGATCGCTATCAATTAGAGCAAACCTTGGGCACCGGTGGCATGGCTTTAGTCTATAAAGCTAAAGATCTGATGCTTGAGCGCAGTGTGGCAGTTAAAGTGCTTCGCGAGGACCTTTCTACCGATATGTCCTTCCGTGAGCGCTTCCGCCAGGAAGCACGTGCTGCCGCCAATCTCAGCCATCCCAATATCGTCACAGTGCACGATTTTGGATTAGACCAAGGGCACCTATTTATTGTGATGGAATACGTGCCTGGCACGGACCTGAAAACTCGCATCCGCGAGAAAGGCCGCTTTTCCGTTGAGGAAACTTTGGAGTTGATGATCCAGGCTTGCCAAGGGGTAGGTTATGCTCATCGTGCGGGCTTGGTGCATTGCGATATCAAACCGCATAATATGCTCGTTTCGCCGGATGGGCGCCTGAAAGTCACCGATTTCGGCATTGCACGTGCGTTAGCGAGTATTTCCCCAGAGGAACGCAGCGAAGTTGTGTGGGGCTCCCCGCACTACTTTTCCCCAGAGCAGGCAGCAGGTTTACCGCCTTCACCAGCCTCGGACGTCTACTCACTGGGGGTAATTTTGTATGAAATGCTTACGGGTCAATTACCTTTCAACGCAGGCGATGCTGAGGAGTTGGCGCGCATGCACCGCGAAGTGCAGCCTATTCCACCGAGAGCTATTAACCCTGCTATTCCTTTACAATTGGATGAGATCATCCTGAAAGTGCTCTCAAAGGAGCCCTCAGCGCGCTATCGCACGGCTGACCAGTTAGGTCATTTGCTGCTCGGCTTATACGAATCTGATCCAAGCCTCAAGAAATCCAACTTCTTCCTGCATGAAGGTGGACGTGCAGCGCCCGTTATATCGACTTCAGGGGGTGCAGTTCCCTCGACGCAACCCGCAGCTGTATTTCTACCTGATGATGAAGAAGGTTATTACGCTGCCCCGGAAGAGGAAGACGAAACGCCCAGGAAAATCGATTGGGGCACCTGGCTGTTGGGCTTGCTTGCGTTTGCTTCTCTCTTTGGTCTGATTCCTTTCTGGCTATACGTTTACATGAACCTGAGACCGTAGGAGTTGCCATTGGATACTTTGATTTCACCTTCCATACTTTCAGCCGATCTGCTGCATTTGGAGCAGTCGCTGCGCGAGTGCGAACAAGCGGGCGCGGATAAGATCCACATTGATGTGATGGACGGCCGCTTTGTGCCCAATATCACCTTTGGACCCAATATCGTGCGGGCTTGCAGGCGTGCGACCAAGCTTCCCTTGGATGTGCACTTGATGATCGTCGAGCCCGAAAAGCATCTCGAGGCTTTTGCGGAAGCTGGCGCTGATATTATTACCGTGCATTATGAGACATGCCCGCACCTGCACCGTACACTGCAGCACATCCGTGCCTTAGGCGTGCGACCGGGGGTCACCTTCAACCCTGCCACACCCGTGGAGGGCTTACGCTATTTGAACGGGATGTTTGATCAAGTGCTTATCATGACGGTCAACCCTGGCTTTGGCGGTCAGGAGTTTATCCCGGAGATGTTACAAAAGATCCGCGATACGCGCAAACTGCTGGATGAAATTGGCTCGGAGGCGGTGATCCAAGTAGATGGTGGCATTGAAGCGAGCACGATCGCAGCGGCATATGCCGCCGGCGCCCGTGATTTTGTAGCCGGCACCGCTATCTTTGGTTATCCTGAGGGGATTAGGGCGGGGATCGACGCCTTAAAAGAGAAGCTCTCGCTCGATAAACTTTAGATCCCTCTCAAATGAGCATACTTAATACAGGAAAATTAAGGTAAACCTTATTTTAATCTTTTAATGCGTCAAGATAATCCAAACTCAAGGCGACAACGGCTGCCCATGCCACTATTTTAAACTCACCTTCACGCAATGATTTTTTGATCTCATCTTTGCTGAGCACCAATAATTCCTGGTCCTCGAGATCATCACTTTCTGGTTCGGTCACTTGTTTTGCATCTAAAGCCAGAAATAGGTGCATTGTTGCACACCTCCGATTAGGATCCAAAACATAGCTTCCTAAGTTAACCCAATTTGATGCTTCACAGCCCATTTCTTCACGTAATTCCCGTTTTGCCGCTTCAAATGGATCTTCATTTCCTTCAATCATGCCTCCAACGGGAGCAAGTGATGTTCCTTGGACAGCATATTTTGTTTGGCGAAAGCAAAGAAACTTGCCTTCCGGGGTAACAGGAAGGACAATTGCTGCATTGGGTATTATTATCCATGCCCAGTCTGATATGGTGGTTCCATTAGGGAGTTCTACCACATGGTCTTCAACAGTTAAAAACTTACCATGTTCAAGAATGGTTTTTCGAGATAATGTTTTCCAAACGCGCAAGTATTTTTGAGCCATTTCTATTCCTTAATTTAATAAGTACTCAAGTTTAAAAAATGATCCAATTGGACTTTCTAATGAAGAATTCATGTTTTTTTGGTTTCAATTTTAGCACCTCTTCTTTAGGTGCCGTAAAAGCGAAACTTACGTCCTTTATGGATAATTAAATAGGGTGTTGAAAATGCTCTGGTTATTCGCTTTTGAATCGCTTATTGCTTAACGTTGTTCTAGCAGAATTGTAATCTCCATCCCTTTGATTCCCCTCCCCAATGACTGATTTTAGATTAAAACTGCTATCTGGCCTTACCCCGATTTAGTGGCCGGCACTGCTATCTTTGGCTATCCTGAGGGGGTTAGGGCGGGAATCGGCGCGTTAAGAAAAAGCCTCACAATTATTCTGTGAGACTTTTTGTTTTGATTGGCGTTTATACTCAATCGCTACTTTTTCTTAAACAAGTACAAAACACGCTCACTGTTGGGAATTGGTTCTTTCTTTTCACAGGTGAAGTAGGTTGAAAAAGCCTTTTCAAAGCCTTCTACCGTGTATTGATCAAATATATCTTTGCGCGTAGCCAATAAATGCTTCACCTGTGAATCGCTTTTCGGGACGAATTCCACAATCGCCCAGTTTGCTAATTCGGAAAAGAGTTTCGCGATTGAATCGAGGGGAACGTTATTTGAGATAGCTAGGTGATGAAGCAGGGCTAACGCAAGAACCAGATCAACAGGACCGCGGGCAACAAAAGATTCACGTTCGGCGTTGGACCACCCAAGAGCTGAGCTTGGGTTGGTGAGGTCTATGACTAGCGGGAGCAAGTTTTTCTCGCCTGTATGTTTGATCGCGAGGTAATTTTGTTCGACTGCTGCGGGGTCGATGTCGCTTGCAACGGTCATCACACCCCGGCGCGAAGCCTCCCGGCTGAAGAGGCCGTTATTGGCTCCCAGGTCCCAGGCGGTCTTGGGAGCTATCTGCTCGATGAATTTTCCAACGATTTCACCCTTTTTCTTGAGCGAATCATCAGAATAATTGGTGATGTTGTAGTAATTTCCCCATTCCGTTCCGGCTGGTTCCCATTTCAATGGAAGAATAGTTTTTTCCAGAGAGTCATAGATTCTGAGCAGGGAGGCTTTATCCATTTTCACGCCAGCGGTGGGCAGGGCTTCGCTTTGAGCGTAACGTTTTTCAGCGCGGGCATGCATGTGAATATGAATATTTAAACCACCAGTACCAAATTTCGTCTTGCCGGGGAGCAGCTCACTCGCTAAATCGAGCGGGATCCCGTCGATGTAAACGCGCATCAATTGAATCAGGCGGATATCTACCAATGAAGCCAAAGCTAGAGGAGCTAGGAAGTGCTGACAAAATTGCCGGTATCCATCCCACAGCTGCCCCTCGTGATAAATATCGAAGGAAAGCGTATCAATTAATATTGGTTTACCGTCTAGAAATTGGATATTGTAGGCGCTGGCGTCTTTCAAGATCATGTTCTTCTGTAGAGCCATGCGTCCGACTTCGAGGGTGAGCAGCCCTGCGTCTTTTATCTCCGAGAATGACCACTCATAAGGGTAGGAGATCATCGGGATAAGCTCCGGCTGGATCACCTTATAGGCGCAGTCCGGCTCAGCAGGGGGATCATTCGTTTCCGTGTGAGCGACCATCTTATGCGACTCAGTCAAGACGTCATAAAGACCACTGGAAATCAAATGGTCGTATGCTTTGCGATAGGATGAGTTAACTTGTCGGTAGAGGACCCCATCACGTTTGAATAGAAAGCCGCTCGGATCGCGAAATGAGGCGCCAATCCGCTCAAGGTTATTCATCAGACTTATCTTCCTCGTATGCAGGGTCGGTCGTTTCGGGCTGCGGCGGGACGTATTTTTCGCCCTTGAAAAAGGCCTTGATGCGTGCCCAGAATACTTTAATCAAAATCCCGATGCCACCCAATACGCCAGCTGCTAGTAACTGCACAATCAGGCTGCCAGTGCCCGGGTTGAGATAGTAATGCACCTTAAATAAAATATTAAACATAAACCCTCCTTTCGGGTTTTAGTTAGCTTTTCAACGAGCTATACTTATAGTCTAAAACAACAGTTTTGATCAATTTTATAAACTTACCATTGCTCTGAAAAATGTCAAACTAAAAAAGTCGCATTGATGCGACTTTTTATCGAAAGTCCATTCACTACACATTACTTGTATTGTTTCGTCAAGGACTTAATACAACGTGTGCAAAGCAGCTTGCTCACCTTCTTGCCGTTTTCGTAAACTGTGACCCGTTGGAGATTGGGGCGAAATTCACGTCTGGTGGCGACAAGAGAGTGGCTGCGATTATGCCCAAAGTTGGTAGTTTTTCCACAGTTTTCGCATTTTGCCATCTCGATTTCCTTTCATTCATGTTGCAGTATAATTTCGAGGTCTGAGTGGTTGGCACCTCTCAGGCAAGGGCTTATAATATCACAACTAATTAATAGAATCAAGGTACTTTGTAAGAAGAGAGAAAAGAAAATGACAAGCCAACAGAATACTTTAGGACGAATTTATATTTTGCCCCAAGCGATCAAATCTGTCGCTCGACACTCTGCTTTACAATCCTATGGTGTTATCAGTTT
The DNA here is from genome assembly GCA_002417685.1 of Candidatus Mesolinea sp. UBA5823. Taxonomy (GTDB): domain Bacteria; phylum Chloroflexota; class Anaerolineae; order Anaerolineales; family Anaerolineaceae; genus Mesolinea. The sequence goes on along the minus strand of DICP01000105.1, from coordinate 7,972 downwards.
AGCGCCAAGCAACATGCTCGAAGCCATAGGACAGTTTGTTAATCGTAACAACAATTACGGCATCATGGTTTCTTCAGATAGCGAAGGAATTACCATCGAATTAAATTTAATCATAGAGTATGGTTTGCGCATCAAGACTGTTGCCGATTCTGTTGCTGAAAGTGTTAAATATAATGTGGAAAAAACTATGGGCATCCCAATCACACGCGTGGATGTTCACGTCCGCGGACTGCGCATAAGCAATCCCGACTAAATTGATTGAATAATAGAGGACTCATGAATGAAAAGCTAAGCGCTATGCTAAGCGAGGCTGAGCGCCACAAGCTGGTTGACTCACCTGTAGATGGAAAAGGATTAATGCTGCTATTTGAAGCTGGTTTGATGCGCTTAACCGCGAATCAGCCTTACGTCAATTCCCTTAATGTTTTCCCTGTGCCAGATGGGGATACAGGCACGAATATGGTCCTGACTATGCAGGCTGCCATAAAGGAAGCGGAAATTCGCCAAAGTGAGAATATCGGCGAAATGGCACATGCTATTGCCCAAGGCGCTCTGATGGGTGCACGGGGGAATTCCGGGGTTATCCTTTCCCAGATCTGGCGAGGTTTTGCCCGTGCCCTCGATCATTATGACACAATGGATAGCGCTTTGTTTGTGCGAGCGATGCAAGAAGCGCGAAACACAGCATATAAAGGCGTTGTTCGCCCTGTAGAAGGGACAATTCTTACAGTGATTAAAGACATGACAGCGGCTGCCGAAGAAACTGCCAAGCGAGGTGCACCTCTGCACGAGATTTTGGCAGAAATTGTGCGTGCCGGTGATGAGAGTGTCCGCCGCACCCCAGAGTTACTGCCTATCCTGAAACAAGCCGGTGTTGTCGATTCTGGTGGAACCGGACTATATTACATTTTCGAGGGGATGTTACGTTTCATCGAAGGGCAGCCTTTGGACGTTTCTACTGTTGTAGCTAAGCCGCTTTCAGAGATGGACCTGCAAAACACCTTAGAGAATATCGAAGAAGGCCAAGACTACGAAGTAGTGATCGACTTCACTCCTACGGACAAGTTTTCACTAGAAAATTATTATAGCGGGCTAAGTGAAATTGGCACGAGTATCCAAGTGGGCGAAGGCGATGGGCTTTATCGCATGCATATTCACGTTCCACTGGAAAAACGATTTACGCCAATTGAGTACACTGAAAGTTTGGGCACGATTAAAAAAGTCGCAATGGAGAACTTGCAGGATCAGGTTACATCTCGTAAAGATGAGAAAGAACCAATTAAGCTTGCTCCTGTGACCCTGGGACAAATCGCGGTTGTGGCAGTCTCCCCTGGGGACGGGATCTCGCGCATTTTTGCCAGTTTGGGGGCAGCTGCCATTGTTACTGGCGGGCAAACAATGAACCCCAGCGTGAGGGAAATTGTCGCTGCGTTTGAGAACTTGCCGACTGATAAAATCATCATTTTGCCTAATAACAAGAACATCATCTTAGCAGCACAAAATGCAGCTAAGGTAAGCGTGAAAAACATTGTTGTGATTCCGACTCGTAACGCTCCGCAAGGTTTTGCCGCCATGCTGCGCCTGATTCCCGATGGCACACTCGAAGAGAACGAAGAAGCAATGTTAGAAGCTATCCAGGAAGTGCACACTGGCGAAATAACCACAGCCACCCGCGACGTTACCATTGACGATGTGGAAGTGGAAAAAGGCAATGTCATCGCAATGCTGGATGGAAAGTTAGTATATTCTAACCATACGCTTGAGGGTGCGCTCTTCGGTTTATTGGAAAAAGCAAATTTGGATGCTTTCGAACGGCTGACTTTCTTCTATGGTGAGGAAATGACCCCAAACCAAGTTAATCAGCTGGTTGATCAGGTGCGGGAAAAATATCCTGACCTTGATATCGAAGTACACGAAGGCGGACAGCCCTATTACCAATTAATTATCGCGATTGAATAAAATGACCCCATGCTTATAGCCAGCTTACTTGCTGGCTTTTTTGATTCTCAGGCTGTCGTTTGGGTTATCTTCTCAGTATGGTTCATTTGTGCCTAATTCGGGTATGATTAACTCAGAAAATGACACTTATGAACGCTTTAGCTGAAAAGTATGCCAAAATCTTTAAATTAGAAGCACAGTTAGGGTACGCTAACCGGGCTGTTTATGGGGGGATGCAAAAATTGGCTGTTACCCTGCTTAGTGATGC
>DICP01000105.1:0-5728 GCA_002417685.1 Candidatus Mesolinea sp. UBA5823 | reverse complement strand
GCGGCAGCTGCGCAGCAGGTGCCCTCATCAGCGGACCTTAGAATCAAAGAACAGGCAGAAAAAACCTCCCAAGCTCAGCCTCCTAAACGGCGGAAGCCTGCCAGCAACCGCGCACCGGCAGCTTCATCTGTGGGGTTAGATGCACCGATCAGCGTTATTCGTGGCATTGGTGAGAAGCAAGCTGCTAATCTGGAAAAGCTTGGTGTGAGAACTATTCGCGATTTGTTGTATCTTTTTCCACGGCGGTACGAAGATTATTCCCAGCTCAAGCCCATCAATCAGCTGCATTATGGAGAAGAAGTTACCATTATTGCCAAAGTTATCGATGTACAAGTCTTGCAGCCAAACCGGGGTCGTTTGATGACCGAGGCCATTGTTTCGGATACGACTGGGATGTTGCGTTTGTTGTGGTTCAATCAGACCTACGTTACACGCTATTTAAAACCTGGGATTTTCATTTCTATTTCAGGGAAAGTGGATAACTATCGTGGAAGACCCGTCCTTTATCACCCGGATTATGAACCTATCGATCAGCAGCAACTTAATACCAACCGCATTGTGCCGATTTACCCACTTACAGCGCAAATCACACAGCGATGGCTGCGCAAGACGCAATTTAACGTCGTACACTATTGGGCAGAACGCGTGCCCGACTATCTCCCCGAATCCCTCCAAAAGCAAGCAAAGGTCATACCCTTGCAAGAAGCCCTTGTGCAAATTCACTTTCCTGATTCTCAGGAAAACATTAAACAAGCACAATACCGATTGGCTTTTGACGAGCTTTTCTTGCTCCAGTTAGGCGTGATCCAGCAGAAACGCCAATGGCAAGGCTTAGAAGGAACGCCGTATTATGTGGATGATGGGTGGTTAACAGAGCGAATTGAAAACCTGCCGTACGCTCTTACCAACGCGCAAAAACGAGCAATCGCTGAGATCCGCGCAGATCTTGCCAGCCCGCATCCGATGAACCGTCTTTTGCAGGGCGATGTTGGCTCTGGTAAGACCATCGTGGCTGTTTTAGGTATGTCCATCGTGATTGAGGGGGGTGCCCAAGCTGCTTTGATGGCGCCGACGGGAATTTTAGCCGAACAGCATTATCAGACTATTCTCAAGCTCACCACGCAGCCAGGCAAAAAAGGGAAAGCTTTTCTCGAACCAAATCAGGTACGCTTGCTCACCGGGGATACCAGTTTAGCGGAGCGGCGTGAGATCCTGGAAGGATTGCAGGACGGTACTGTTAAACTGCTCGTCGGGACGCATGCATTAATAGAAGAGCCGGTTACCTTCCAGAACTTGCAAATGGTCGTGGTGGACGAGCAGCACCGCTTTGGTGTGGAACAACGTGCTGCCCTTCGAAATAAAGGGAATAACCCGCATTTATTAGTAATGACTGCCACGCCGATCCCACGCTCATTACAGCTAACCATCTTTGGGGACTTGGATGTGAGTGTGTTGGATGAGATGCCCGCCGGCAGACTCCCCGTTGAGACGCGCATTGCCTATCCTTTTGAGCGCCAGAATGTGTATGAACTGATTGAAGAACAAGTTCGGCAGGGACACCAAGCTTTTATCATCTATCCACTGGTCGAGCAAGGAGAGAATGAAGAAACAAAAGCTGCCGTGGAGGAACAACAAACTTTACAAGAAGAGGTTTTCCCGCACTTAAAAGTAGGTTTGGTGCATGGACGCATGAAGCCGGCAGAGAAAGATGCGGTGATGCTTGCTTTTCGCAATGGAGAGTATGACATCTTGGTCTCTACTTCGGTGGTAGAGGTAGGGGTGGATGTGCCCAATGCCACTGTAATGGTGATTGAGGGAGCAGACCGCTTTGGTTTAGCGCAACTGCACCAATTCCGCGGCAGGGTTGGGCGCGGAGAGGCGCAATCCTACTGTATTCTCATTCCGGAGCGGGAAGATGCTGCTGAGAATGAGCGCTTAGCAGCGATGACCCGAACTAATGATGGTTTTGAATTGGCTGAGGAAGACCTGCGTCAGCGCGGACCAGGAGATTTCCTTGGAACGCGACAAGCAGGTCTTCCCGATTTGCGCATGGCGAACTTAGCTGATATTCACTTGCTGCAGAAAGCCCGCAGCTTGGCTGAGCAAGTTTATGCAGCTGACCCTGAACTTGGATCGACTGAATTTCAGCCGTTAAAAGCAGCGATCAATCAGTTTTGGCCAGAACTGCCTGGCCGTGGAGAGGTGAGTTAAATGACTAAAGTAATTTTCCCCGGTTCGTTCGACCCTATTCATTTTGGGCATATTGATATTGCTCGAAGGGCTTCACTGTTATTTTCTGAAGTGGTGGTTGCAGTTTATGATAAACCGATTAAAACGCTGCTGTTTTCACCGGAGGAACGCATAGCTTTGGTGAAAGAGGCTNNGGTTTACGCGTCTTTTCTGATTTTGAATACGAATTCAGAATGGCATTAGCCAACAAACGCTTAGATCCGGATATTGACGTCATTGCCTTGATTACTGATGAACAGCATACTTTTTTATCTTCTTCAACAGTTCGGGAGATTGCGGCTTTGGATGGTGATGTTTCCAGCATGGTGCCAGATTTTGTGCAGAGAGCGTTAAAAGCGAAATTCAAAGATTTGGGTGATAACCAGACTGTCGTGCCAACCTCTTCACTCAAGGATTGAAAAACACTTTCTTTATTTTCTGGTATATGAAAATCAGGCATAAAAACTGCACGGATAATAAAAAATTATGATAAACTTCATTTAGGTGTTATATACGATAAAAGGAGATCATCATGGATATCCTCCATTTAGTTGACCGTTTAGAAGAGCTATTCAATAATAGCAAACCCATCCCACTGAGCCGCAGTGTGGTTGTGGATGAGGATTCTTTTATGGATATCATTGATCAGATGCGCATCTCCATTCCCGATGATATTAAAAAAGCGCAGCAAATTATTGCCCAAAAAGACCGCATCTTGGCTCAGGCTCAGGAAGAAGCTAACCGTACATTAGCCTTGGCACGTGAGCGCAGTGAGAAAATGATTGAAAAGAGCGATATTTATGTTGCTGCGCAGGCGAAGGCTGATCAAATAATAGACCAGGCGCGCAAGGAAGCTGCCCAAACCCAGTTAGACACCGACCGTTACGTAATCGAAACGCTCACCAACCTAGAGGGTGAATTGAACCGCATTCTGACGCAAGTGCGCAACGGCATAAAAACCTTGCAGGCAAGCCAGGAACTCACTCCGCCTGTTGAAGACGAGAAATAAAGCGTAAACCCAAGGTTTATTCAGGCGCTTCTTCGGCTGAAGGAGCGCTTTTTCTTTTTTCTTTTCTGCTGGGCGGCTTCATCTGCTTATTGATAGGCTGGTCCGCTAAGGCTTGCGCTAAAACTTGATCCATATGGTCAACCGGGACAAGGTTTAACTCTTTGAGGACCGCTGGCGGGATTTCAGCGAGATCTTTTTCATTCTTACGCGGAAGTAAAACTGTCTTGATGCCGGCGCGATGCGCGGCTAACACTTTCTCGCGAATGCCGCCAACTGGCAGCACACGCCCCCGCAAAGTGATTTCTCCAGTCATCGCAACGTCATGCTTTACCGGTACGCCCAGCACCGCAGAAGTGAGAGCTGTAGCGATAGTAATGCCAGCGCTTGGTCCATCCTTGGCAATTGCACCTTCGGGGACGTGAATATGGAGATCGACGTCCTCAAAAAATCCCTCAGGTATCTGGAAGATCTCGGCTTTGGATTTGAGGTAGGAGAGGGCTGCCTGGGCGGATTCCTGCATAATATCGCCAATCTGGCCAGTAATCTGTAAATTGCCCTTACCGTCGATTACCAGCACCTCGATGGGCATTATCTCGCCGCCGTTTTCCGTCCAAGCGATAGCCGTAGCCATTCCAATTTCGTCAGCCTGTTCTGCAACGGTGGGATAAAACTCTTGCGGACCGAGGTAATCCGAAATTTGCTCAGGCAGGATCTCTTTAGGCATGGTTTTCCCTTCAGATTTGAGCCGGGCAATCTTGCGGAGCACAGTCCCAATTTCTCGTTCTAAATTACGCACCCCAGCTTCGTAGGTGTAACCTTCGATGATGAGGTGCAGCGCCTCAGGCGTAAAGTGAATCGCTTCTTCATCCAGCCCGTTTTCGAGCAGTTGCTTTGGGATGAGGAATTGATTTGCAATAGCGGCTTTCTCCTCTTCGATGTACCCCGGGAATTCGATCACTTCCATACGGTCTAGGAGAGCCGGTGGAATGGATGCAACCGTATTTGCCGTGGTAATGAAAAGTACCTTAGAAAGATCGTAAGGCACCTCAAGGTAGTGATCCGAAAAGGCATAATTTTGTTCGGGGTCCAGTACTTCGAGGAGCGCAGCGGATGGGTCGCCTTGAAAATCCGCATTGAGTTTGTCAATTTCGTCGAGCATGAAGACGGGATTGATGGTTTTGGCTTTGCGCATCGTTTGCAAGATGCGGCCAGGCAGGGCGCCCAAATAGGTACGCCGATGCCCGCGAATCTCGGCTTCGTCGTGCACGCCGCCCAAGGAAACGCGCACAAAATTGCGCTCTAAAGCTTCAGCAATTGACTTCCCCAAGGAGGTTTTACCGGTCCCAGGGGGACCAACAAAGCAAAGAATTGGCTGCCGGCTGACCTTAGGTTTGAGGCTGCGTACAGCTAAATATTCTAAGATGCGGTCTTTGGCTTTTTTCAGCCCGTAGTGATTTTGGTCAAGAACCTTTTGGGCGTGGATGATATCTAAATTATCGGTTGTTTCGTTTGTCCAAGGCAAGTCCAGCAGCCACTCGATGTAAGACTCAATCATGCTGCTCTCTGGCGAGAGGGAGCTAATCCCAGCCAAGTGTTCCAGTTCTTTTGTGGCAGCCTCCTTTGCTTCTGGCGGAAGAGCTGTCTTTTCGACCCGATCAGCGAGCTCCTGCCATGCAGGGTCAACCGGTTTGCCATCATTGAGCTCTTTTTGAAGCGTAGAAATCTGTTCTCGAATGTACATCTCCCGTTGAGAGCGGTCGAGCTCGGATTGGACCTGATTATTGATATCCTCTTCTAACTTGAGGATATTAATTTCACTTGTAAGAGTGCGTAAGAGCATATTTAAACGTTCGACCCCGTTCGTCTCTTTTAAAAATGCAACCCGGGTGGTATAAGGCAAATCTATGGTCGAGGCGATGAAATCCGCTAAATCGTCTGGATCGTCGGTGTCTTCGACATAACTAGAGACATCTTCGCTTATAAAATCGACGAGGTCAACGTATTTTTCGAATTGGTCGATAACCAAACGTTTTAGTGCGGTCAGATGCTCTGTATGACGATAGCGATGCCGGATAGGCAGCGCGGTGAGGATGACCTGGTCACCTTTGGCGGCGACCTCTACAAATTGGACACGGCGTAGAACCTGAAAGAGAACACTATACCGATTGGAATCTAATTCAATGATGCTCCCAATAGCCATCTCCACTCCAATATCAAGAAAGAGAGGATTTTCTGCAGGGCTTTCGGGATCGGAGAACAGTCCAAAGATGGTCTGATTATGCTCATACATGTCTTGGAGGAAATTAAGTAATTCAAGGTTATTTAAAACTAATGGGGCTAAAGATTGCGGCAAAAGAACAATGTCCTCCAGATCAATCGCTGGACCGACGAGATAGCCTTCTTTATTGGGTTTTCGCGGGCGGATGTTCTTTAGGCTGCCGACACTCGCAAATTTGGTTAAATTGAAAGGTGCATTGCCCTTAAATGGGT
>DICP01000089.1:620-17319 GCA_002417685.1 Candidatus Mesolinea sp. UBA5823 | reverse complement strand
CCTTTCATCACCAGCACCATGCAACAGGATGCCTCACGACGTTTGGGCTTCTCAGCGAAGAAGACCATGGCTGTTGCACAACAGCTCTACGAGGGCATTGATATTGGTAATGGCGGTGAAACAGGCTTGATAACCTATATGCGTACGGACTCTGTGCATGTTGCACCCAAAGCCATTATCGAGGCACGTTCTTATATTAAAGCGAACTTCGGCGATGAATACTTGCCTGAGCAAGTGCCGCAGTATAAAACCCGAGCCGCATCCGCACAGGAAGCTCACGAAGCTATCCGTCCAACCTCGGTAATGTATAAACCAGCTGACATTAAGCAGTATCTGACTAATGATCAATACCAGCTTTACAACCTGATTTGGAAGCGCTTTGTCGCTTCGCAAATGGTACCAGCAATCCTTGAAACGACCACAGTCGAAGTCGAAGGAAAATCGGAGAAGAACAACTACCTTTTCCGTGCCACCTCAAGTAAGTTAATCTTCAAGGGCTTTAAGGTAGTTTATGAAGAAGCCAAAAATGAGGACGAGTCCGAACAGGAAGAAGAAGCGGAATTGCCCTTGGAGGAAATGGCGGAAGGTCAAAAGCAAGAGCTGATTAAGGTGGATCCATCGCAACACTTTACCCAACCGCCACCCCGATATAGTGAAGCATCGCTCATACAGGTTTTGGAAGAGAATAAGATTGGGCGTCCATCAACGTACTCTCCGATCCTTTCGACCATTCAAGCACGCGGTTACGTCACCATGGAAAAGAAACGTCTGATTCCCACAGAAGTTGGTTTTATCGTCAACGACTTACTCGTAAAGTATTTCCCAGAGATTGTGGATATCGGTTTTACTTCAGAAATGGAGGATCAGCTGGATGAGATTGCCAATGGAAAAGTGGATTGGGTGGAGGTGATGCGGGAATTTTATGGTCCCTTCGAAGCCAGCTTAGCACACGCCAAGGAAAATATGCCGGTTACTAAAATCGAACCAGAAAAGCTCGGACGTGAATGCCCAGAATGTGGCCATGAGCTTGTCTTGCGCAATGGGAGATTTGGCAAATTTATTAGCTGCAGTAACTTCCCAACCTGCCGCTATACCGAAAGTTACTTAGAAACCATTGGGATCAAATGCCCCAAGTGCAAAGAAGGTGAAGTCGTACGAAAGCGCACCCGTAAAGGGAGGGTCTTCTATGGCTGCTCGCGCTACCCAGAGTGCGACTTTACATCTTGGAACCAACCGCTAGAAACAGCATGCCCCAATTGCGGGGGAACGCTGGTGGCACAAAATAAACATCATGCCCGCTGCCTTAATTGCGAAAATGTCTTTGACCTTGAAGAGCTGCAGCCTCAGGAAAGCTAAATTGGTATGAATCCTGCATCTCCATGAATAGGCTTACTATTAAAAAGAGGTGCAGGAACATGGAAAACATTATCGACACCATCAAAACTGAACTACGGGAACCTAAGAAGTTAGTGATTTCAGCTGCAATTTTAGGCTTACTTGTAGGTTTACTCATCGGCTGGGTGATCTGGCCCGTACAATGGGTGGATACCAATGCCGAAACTATGCGCTCTGACCTGCGTGTAGATTACCTGCGCATGGTCATTACCAATTACAACTTGACTTATGACCAAGCTAAAGCACAGCAGCTTTATCAAGAACTGGGCAGCCAAGCCGAGGCAACCTTAGCTGAAGTCCAAGCGAACCCAGGTTTCCTCAATCAAGATCAAATTAACCGCTTTGTTACAGCCGTAAATGCTGAACTCGTTGCGCTTTCTCCAGCAACTACTGGGGAGCAGACCAATACCGATGCAGTTGCGGAAAAAGATGGGAATCCCTTGCTTAAATTAGGCTTAATATTGCTTGGCTTACTTGTGGCGGGCGCAGCCTTCATTTACTTCTTTTTCTATAGCAACCGCGTAAAAACACATCCTGGCGCTTTGGATAACATTCGCCCTGCAGCAGTGCCTGCAACAGTTCGCGCTCGCGCTTCCACTCAAAGTATTCCAGTTAATCACCAACCCGTAGCCACGCCTTTTGCTACCCGGAATGCCTCTACATCAACCCCTGCGGTTGTTTCCGCGCCTAAAGCTCAGACTAACCGTGCAACTATGGTACAGGAGAAACCGATAGCCCAATTTATGACCACATATATGTTTGGGGATGACTTATATGATGATTCTTTTACCTTTGATGCACCCAATGGTGAATTCTTAGGAGAATGCGGCGTAAGCATTTCTGATACGATCGGTGTCGGTGATCCCAAAAAGATTTCTGCTTTTGAAATCTGGCTGTTTGATAAAAACGATATTCAGACAGTCACGAAAGTAATGATGAGCGAACATATCTTCAATGACCCCAATTTCCGTCAACGTTTGGAAATAAAGGGTGAACCCGTCTTAGCTGAACCTGGCAAACTATTTGAGTTGGAGACTGCAACGCTGCGCATGGAAGCTCGCATCGTGGACATGGCTTATGGTGATTTACCCTTGCCACCGCAGAGTTATTTCCAACGCGCGACGGTAGAATTAGCTGTTTATCGTCGGTAAAAACACTAAAATGTGAAAAAACCGGCTGGAGCTTAAGTAAATCTTCCAGCCGGTTCGCATTGATTTAGCCTTATTACTCAATTTTAACGACTTTGAAATGTATCGTGCCGCCAGGTGCATTTACGACGATAGTGTCGCCTTTGTGTTTCCCAATGAGAGCTGCGCCTAAGGGCGATTCGTAAGAAATTTTGCCCGCCTTCGGGTCAGCTTCATTAGCCCCCACTAGTTCATAGACTTCTTCAGGGTAATCGCCTTCTTGAAGCGTAACTTTGTTGCCAATCTGGATTTCGTGGGTATTGGTATTGTTTTCATCAACAACGATTGCGTTCTTGAGAATGGCTTTGATTTCCTGGATACGGCCTTCGAGGAACCCCTGGTCTTCTTTCGCAGAAATGTAGTCTGCATTTTCTGAAAGATCACCCATTTCAATCGCACTCTTGAGACGACGGGAGATCTCTTGGCGGCGTGGACCTTCTAGTTCGGCTAATTCCTGCTCTAACTTAAGTTTTCCTGCTCGTGTAATAAATTGCTCATTTCCTATCATTGATAAACTTCCTATGGTAATACGTCTGCATAAAACAGGCGTTTATATTCATCGATTGCGAAGCGGTCGGTCATGCCGGCGATGTAATCGCAAATCGTCCGTTCCAACCCCCGCTCGGGTATAAATTCCTGAACCTCTGTAGGCAGTGTTTTCGGATTGGCTTGATAAATATTGAAAAGTTCTGTCACTATAATTTCTGATTTGGCAGCCATACGCACGACGCGATAATGACGGTAGAGGTTCGAGAAGAGAAAATCCTTAAGTTCGCGATTACGGCGGTACATGTCCTCACTAAATCCAGCCACATTAAAAGGCAGCTTTTGTACGTCGAGTGCTGTTTTGACGTTGCTGCGGCGCAAGTAGCGATCGGTGGATTGGATGAGGTCTGTGACCTCAAAATTTATCAAGCGGCGGATAATCTGATGGCGGGAAAGGGAATCCAGAGTTTCACTGCGTCGCCGGCCGATGCTCTCATTGATAATCTCCCAAAGGGCAATGCCATCCAGTTGGTTCGGTGTGATCATGCCAGAGCGCAAGCCATCATCCAAATCATGAGATGTGTAAGCCAAATCATCAGCCAAATTGGCAATTTGCGCTTCCAAGTGCCCGCGCAGCTCTGGGTTGAACTGCTTCGCTTCAGCGATATCATAATCTGTTTCGTGTTTAACCATGCCTTCCAATACTTCCCAGCTCAAATTCAGACCGGGGAAGTCTGGGTAACGCGCTTCGAGCATGGTAACAATGCGGAGAGATTGACTGTTATGGTTAAACCCGCCGAAGTCTTTCATCAGGCGTGAGAGGGCACTTTCGCCGGAGTGCCCAAAAGGCGGGTGGCCAAGGTCGTGCGCTAAGCAGATGGTCTCGACCAAATCTTCATTCAACCCCAAAGAGCGGGCGACCGAGCGCCCAATTTGAGCCACCTCAAGCGTGTGGGTTAGGCGAGTGCGGTAATAATCGCCCTCGTGGTTGATGAATACTTGGGTTTTATATTCCAGACGGCGGAATGCGGTTGTATGCAGAATGCGCTCGCGGTCACGCTGAAAACGAGGCCGAAAGTCAGCCTCTTCTTCTGGGTGAAGCCGACCTTTTGAATCTTTGCTGTGAACAGCATAAGACGCCAAGGTTTGGCTCTCATATTCTTCCAGTTGTTGCCTGGTATAAATCATCCTGCATTTCCTTTTCGCTAAGTTCTGTACTAAAAATTCCTGGTGTACCCTATCGGGGAAACACACTCACGCTATTATAGTGTGTAATCTTCCAAAGGCTTTCCAAATGTAAAAGCTGAGCGTGGTATCGCAATACCTCAGCGGATTAACGTCCCGACAGGTTTGCCTTGCATTATTCCGCCTAAAATGGTTGGGTCTTCAGCACTAAAAATACGAACTTCCAATCCTGGCAGCTCATGGCAAAGTGCTTGCATCAGGTTCACCTTGGTGAGCATTCCACCGGTCACGTCTTGGCTGGCAGAACCCTGCAGGATACTTGAAAGGTCTTCATTGCGGTTAATCATAGGAATGAGATGGGTATTAGCCGGAAAATCAGCAAAAACTCCCTCTTCACTGCCTGCGAGGAAGATGCGTGCTGGTTTCAGCTGCTTGGCTAAATAGACAAACAGGTCCTCAGTTGAAAGGATGGTGCCACCAAGCGCCGTATCCACAACTACATCCCCGTAAACCAAGGGGATAAGCCCATGAGCCAGCACGCTGCGCATTGGCGTTAGTTCCCATTGTTGCACAATATGGTTGGCGGTGAAGGTTGCAGCCGAAGGGGGGAAGCTAATCACTGGCAAGCGCGCTTTTGCGGCGAGGTGGACGACAATCTGGTTCAGCTCGCGCGCGCTTAGCCAAACTTCCTGGAACCCTTGCCAGTCTTCTGGTGTAGAAACGCCTTGGCGAGTGCCATACTTACGCGCGGCATGATGCCCAAAGGAACCCGATCCATGCCCAATCAGGACCTTCAAGCTTGGCTCGCGTTGCAGTTGCTGACGTATTTCCTGAAGCAGTGCAAAAATTATATCGGCTCTAGCGCTTTCTGCCTGGTCTTTATCAGTAATCAAGGAACCACCGAGCTTAATAAACAGCAGATTGGGATCCAGATCAGTCATTGTCTTGCACCCCTTTTAGGTTGGTCTGGTAAATGCTGACTGCACCAGCTGAGAGCAGCGCTTTCCTGACTGCTTCCTGGGTTTCCGGCGTGATCAAGGCGAGCATGTTTCCGCCTTTACCACCGCCGGTCAGCTTAGCCCCCAGAGCACCGGCTTGCCGCGCAGCAACGATGAGTTTTTCCAGCGCTTCACACGAGAGATCGAGCTGTGCTAAAAGAGCTTGATTGGCATTCATCGCTTCGCCTAAAGCGGATAGGTCTCCTTGCTCAAAAGCTTTCCTGCCAAAAAGAGCAATCCTTCCGATTTCCGCAAGTGCAGCTTCAATAAACTGGGGGTTACCTTCACGCTGCTGCGCGAGGTAAGCCACGGTATCTGCAGTCGCCTTTTTGATTCCGCTATCGGCGATCAAAAAATGTAAGTTTTTGCTTGGGTAAACAAACTCGATGAGTTCGCCTTTGCGGAACAAAATCGGTTGCTCATAAACAATTACGGTATTATCGATGCCAGATGGGTTGCCATGCATCAACCTCTCAGTCTCAAAGGCTAAACGGTTAAGCGTTTCCTTTTCGAGAGGATGGCCTAAAAAAGCTGAAAGTGCCCGCATTGTCGCCACTGCAATTGCAGCGCTGGCTCCCAAACCAGCTGATATGGGGATATCAGAATAAATCGTCAGCTTACAGGTTGGCGTTTGGGAAACCCCTAATTCGGCGAGAACCAACTCTACTGCTTTGCGCAGGAAGTTATCCTCGGGCAGCACTTGTAAGGGTTGGTTCAGCTGAAGCTCGCGAGCTTTGATGTGCAGTGTGCCGGTGGGGCCATTTATCCATGGCTCGATCACGCAGCGCACTTTCAGCCCTGAAAATGGTATGGCTAAAGCAGGCTGACCATAGACAACGGCATGTTCTCCTAAGAGGATGAGCTTAGCACAGGCGCTGGAAGAAATAACTGGCATTTGTTCCTTAATAGATAAAATAAATAATCACAATAACAGCCAGAGCCCAAAAAAGCACCACCAGCTGCAATGGCCGGTCCCGGAGCAGGGCTTCTTCTGGGGCGGCAGCCAAGTGACTATTTTGGATAATATACATATATCGGAAGAGACCATAGAGCACAAAGGGAATGGTCAACATCATCGCGTATGCATTCATGGCTGGATGGGCGGAAAAGGTATACAGACAGTAAGTGATGAGAGTAGCACACAAAACAATATTAATATAATCTTCGAGCAGCGGGATAGAGTAACCTGCTAAAACGTTACGGTGCTCGCTGGCATGGGTTTCTAACATCTTCAGCTCGGAGAGGCGTTTGCCAAAACCTAAAAAGATCGCGAGCAAGGTGGTGATGAGGAACAGCCATGGTGAGAAATAATTAACCGTAATGACCACTACGCCGGCGATCACGCGTAAAACAAAACCGAAAGCGATGATCATCACATCTAAGATTAAGATCTTTTTGAGCCATTTGGAATAAGCCAATATAAGCAAGGTGTAAGTTAAACATACCCATCCAAATTCAATGGAGAGTAAAAATGCTGCTGGAAAAGCAATTAGCGCTAAAATAACAGCCAACAGGATCGCATGCTGAACACTTAGGCGTCCAGACGCAATTGGCCGGTTTTTCTTCTGCGGGTGCAAGCGATCTGCTTTGATATCGAATAAATCATTGAGGGTATAGGTCAGACCGGAGATGAGGCAGAAGATTAATGTTGCGAATAGCACGCGCAAGAATGGCTGCAGGTTAAGTAACTGTCCATCAAAGACCAAGCCAGCAAAAATGACCAGATTTTTTATCCATTGTTTAGGGCGCAAAGTTTTGAGGATAGCTTGCATGCAGGATATATTATCATTAATTGTAAACTTCCAATGCGGGGAGAATTCGAAAAAACCGATTAGAATAGAGCCATGAGAAAAATTAGGTTAGACCAGCACTTGGTAAACTTAGGCTTAGTGGAGAGTCGCAATCGTGCTCAGCGCGCCATCGATGAAGGCTTGATTAAGGTCGATGGCATTATAGCGAATAAAGCATCGCAGATGGTAACCCCAGATTGCAATATAGCCATTATAGCTAGACCGGAGTTTGTCTCACGGGCTGGGTTGAAGCTCAAAGCCGCCCTAGAACATTTTAAGCTGAGCCCTCTGAATAAAATTTGTGCCGATGTAGGCGCTTCCACCGGCGGGTTTACCGACTGTCTGCTTCAATATGGCGCTCGAAAAGTCTATGCCATTGATGTTGGGCAAGGAGAACTGCACGAATCCTTGCGTGACAATCCTCTCGTTGTGGTCATGGAACATACCAATGCTCGGCAGCTCAAGAGCCTAGCCGAACCAGTTGATTTCGTAACCATCGATGTCTCCTTCATTTCTTTGGATTATATTTTGCCAGTGGTGATTAACTGGTTTGGAGGTAAACCCGGTGAAGTGGTAGCTCTGGTTAAACCTCAGTTTGAAGCCGGGCGGGAAATCGTGAAGCATACCAACGGTGTCATTCGGGATAGCGCCGTACACGCCCAGGTTTTAGAGCAGGTAATGACTTTAGCTCAAAAACTGGGCTATGGCTTAGCTGGGCTCATCCGCTCACCGCTCACAGGTTCAGACGGAAACACTGAATTTTTACTGGCGCTACGCGTAGGTGGTAATTCCGATCATATATCCATTCCCGAGGCAATAGCTCAGGTGATTTCGCAGGAAAATGAATAAGGAGGAGCGAACGCCACTAAAGCCTCATGGAAAATATCCGTAATTTTTGCATTATTGCCCACGTCGATCACGGCAAATCCACTTTAGCTGACCGAATGATCCAATTGACAGGCACCATCTCTGTACGTGAGATGACTGAGCAGGTGTTGGATAACATGGAATTGGAACGCGAGAAGGGTGTCACGATCAAAGCCTCGGCTGTGCGTATGGTTTATCATGCCAGGGATGAGCAGGATTACGAGTTTAACCTCATCGATACCCCAGGGCATGTTGACTTTAATTATGAGGTCAGCCGAGCACTTTATGCGTGTGAAGGCGCGGTTTTAGTTGTGGATGCAACCCAAGGGATTGAGGCACAAACGTTAGCCAACCTTTACTTAGCATTGGATGCTAACCTGGTCATCATTCCTGTAATAAATAAAATTGACCTTCCAAGCGCACAGGTGGATGAGGTCAAGAAAGATTTAGTAAACCTCTTAGGTGTAGCTGAAGAAGAAATCATCCCCATCAGCGCCAAAACGGGGCAAAATGTGGAGTTGGTACTCGAGGCAATTGCCCAAAAGATACCGCAGCCATCCCGAAATATTGACCGGCCTTTGCGTGCACTAATTTTTGACTCTCATTATGACCCTTATAAGGGTGTGATCGCGTACGTACGGGTGTTTGATGGGAAACTCGAGCCTACCGATCGGATAATGATGATGGCGAATGGCATCCGCACACAGCCTGTAGAAATAGGTGTCTTTTCGCCTGATTTACGTCCGATAGATAAATTGGAAGCTGGTGATGTGGGTTACATCGCTACGGGGCTAAAAACTGTCTCTGAATGCCGTGTAGGGGATACCATCACTAATGCGGTAAAGCCGGCAGCTGAAGCCCTCCCGGGTTATCGCAAGGCTAAACCCATGGTTTTTGCTGGTGTGTACCCTACTGAAGGCGAAGATTACCCTAACCTCAAAGATGCTCTCGAGAAGCTGCAACTCAATGATGCTTCGCTAAGTTTTGAGCCTGAATCGAGCGAAGCCCTCAATTTTGGCTTTCGCTGCGGATTTTTGGGTTTGTTCCACATGGAGATTATTCAGGAGCGGCTGGAGCGTGAATATAACTTAGATGTGGTCTTTACAGCCCCCTCGGTTGAATACCAGGTGCTCTTGACTAATGGGGATGTGATCATCATTGATTCTCCCGCCGACCTTCCAGATGAGAGCCGCATTGTTGAAATTCGTGAGCCATGGCTAACCCTCAACATCTTTACGCCATCGGAATATTACGGCGTGGTGATGGACTTAGTCAAGCGCAAGCGCGGTATTTACATTAGCGAAGAATACCCATCAGCTAACCGTGTGCAACTCAATTTCCAAATCCCGCTTTCTGAGATCATCGTCGACTTCTTTGATCTGCTCAAATCTGGCACGCGCGGCTATGCTTCCATGGATTATCAGTTTTTAGAATATCGTGCAGGTGACTTGGTCAAATTGGAGATTCTCATCAATGGCGATAAAGTCGATGCACTTACCGCCATTGTGCATAAAAACGATGCCTATCATAAAGGCCAAGCGCTGGTTAGCAAACTTAAAGAGCTCATCCCACAACAACTTTTTACTATCCCAATTCAAGCCTACTCACAAGGCAAGGTAATTTCCCGCGCCAATGTTAAAGCTTTGCGCAAAGACGTCTTGGCTAAATGTTACGGCGGTGACATCACGCGCAAAAAGAAGCTGCTTGAAAAACAAAAAAAAGGAAAAAAACGCATGAAAATGGTAGGCAGCGTCGAAATCCCCCAAGAAGCCTTTATGGCGATGCTAAGGTTAGAGGAATAATGCCACACGAGCCTAAAAAAGCTAATCTTTCCAGTGTTTTACGCTGGCTGCTGCCAGTGGTAATTACAGCCGCCGCGATTTACTTTCTCAGTCAACAGGTTGATTTCAGTCAGGTCGGGGCTGCTTTTGCGCGCGTGCAGTTCGGAACGCTGCTCGCCGTTGCCGGATTGTTTTTGCTTAGCCTATTTTTACGAGTTAATTGCTGGTATTTCTTGCTCAAAGGCCAATTTAGTTTTGGGCAGGCTTTTTGGGGAGTCAATGCTGGCTATTTGCTCAATAATGTACTGCCTTTCAAACTGGGTGAGTTTGGCCGAGCGGCGTTGTTGGCTGGCAAAGGTAAAGCCCATGCTGGTTTCCTCGAGGTGTTGGCAAGCATTATCACCGAGCGGACGTTAGATTTTTTTCTTGCGGCGGTCTATTTTTTGTTGATGTTGCCAAGGGTGGTAAGTGCACGCTCGATGCAAACCTTAGCCAGCATAGTGTTGGCGCTTACTGTATTGTTATTCATTGTGGCAGGTTTAGCTGCGCGCAATTTGAAGAATATAAACGCTAAACTCCAAACCCGTTGGGCGGATAAACCACGTCTGTTGCGATGGCTGCCCAGGATAAACGGATTCTTAGCGGGATTTCAGATTCTGCTCGATCCAATCAGATTTTTGTATGCTCTTTTATTGCTGGCAACCAGCTGGATGTGCTCGATGGGATCTGTTGTGGTGTTACAGCGAGCGCTCTTACCCACCAGCCAAGATTGGTGGTCCGTTTTCATTGTTGCTGGCGGGTCATTTGCTAATGCTTTGCCCGCCGCTCCAGCTAACTTGGGGGTATACGAGGCAGCAAACGTGGCGCTCTATGGTTTATTGGGCGTGGAGCAATCTACAGCATTGGCTATTGCGCTCATTTTACATGCGGTGCAATTTGTAGGAAACAGTGTGTTGGGAATGGTAGGCATTTATATCCTTGGTGAAAGCTTTAGAAGCCTGGCAAGTAAGGCTACCCATTGGCGCAAGCAGCCAGGAGATATTGCTTGAAAATATTAATTTCTGCCACCTACTTCGAGCCCTATAAATCTGGGCTCTCGATTTANNATGCACATTTCAAAGGGTGTAATCTTGCATGGGCTGCACGCAGCCGCCCAGCGTTGGGTGGGATGGGCGGATGTTGTAAACCCGCATTTGCCGCAATTTGAGTCGCCCAGTTATGCGCGCGAGTGCCGTCGGCAGAATAAACCACTCGTGGTAACCTACCATTGCGACTTAGAAATGAGCGGCGGCTTACTCAACCGATTGGCCGGCTGGGGCACACAGCAGCGCCAAACCACGGTCTTGCGCCAGGCGAATTTGATTGTACAGAATTCACTGGATTACGCTGAACATTCCCCTTGGCTCAAACCTCATCTCGGGAAGGTGCGCGAGGTCGCCACTCCTATTGATTGGGTGCGGGCTACGGCGGAAGAGATTCAAGCTTTTAGAGTGAAATATAACTTCGAGCCGGACGCGCGCATTTTAGGGCTGGCTGGGCGTGTGGCTGCTGAGAAGGGCTATGAATACCTCATCGCAGCGCTGCCTGAAGTGCTTTCGGTTTATCCACAAACTCGGGTGGTGCATGCCGGTACTTGGAAGGGCGTCCTGGGCGAGGAAGCGTATCAGGCAAAGATTGAAGCGATGCTTGAGCCGCTCGGCAAACACTGGCAGTCTTTATGCTACCTACCTGATGAAGAATTCCGTGCCTTTTTCGGGGCGTGTGACGCGCTCATTTTCTCCAGCCTGAACCGCACAGAATCTTTTGGGATTGTCCAGATTGAAGCGATGCTACAAGGTACACCGGTGATCGCTTCTGATTTACCCGGCGTCCGTCAGCCCGTCTTGAACACGGGCATGGGTAAAATCGTGCCCATACGCGATTCTGATGCCTTAGCAAAAGCCATCATAGCTACATTGGACGAGGGTAAGGCTAAATTGCCCAGCGCAGAAGATTATCTGAAAAGATTTGCCAAGGAGGAAGTGGCTCTAATATATCAAGCACTCTTCAAAGAGGTGCTGCACTCATGAGGGAGCTTTCTGCCAACGAGCTGGATGAGATTTGCTGGAAGCATCTTTCCAGCTTGCCTTACTTCCGCGGGATGTTGCGCGGTGTGGAACACAGCCTATATGCCCGTTTTGATATTCCCGGACCTATCTTGGATATCGGTGCGGGCGATGGGCATTTTGCCCAGGCTTACCTCACCGGTCAGCAAGTTTTAGGCATTGATCCATGGTGGCAGCCATTGCATGAAGCCGCTGACCGCAAAGTCTACACGCTGCTTGTGCAAGCGGATGGCTCTGCCTTGCCACTGCCCGAACGGAGTTTTGCTTATGCCATGAGCAACAGCGTGCTTGAGCATATCCCCCAAGTCCAGCAAGTGTTGAATGAAGTCGGGAGAGCGATGGCCCCAGGCGGACTGTTTTACTTTGCCGTACCCAATCAGCGCTTCCGCACCGATTTGTGGGGAATGCAAGTATTGAATGCGCTTGGTCTGCCTGGCTTGGCTACTCGCTATGAGCGCTTTTTCAACCGTATTTCCCGGCATGTGAACCTGGACCCACCGGAGGTGTGGCTGGCGCGCTTAAAGTTAGCCGGCTTTTCGCGTGTGGAATATTGGAACTACTTCCCCAAGTGGGCAATGCAAATGCTCGAGCGCGGGCATGCTGCCGGCTTGCCTAATCTTCTCTGGAAGAAAACCTTGGGTAAGTGGGTACTTTTCCCTTCGCGGAATAACCCATTTTTGCACTACCAGAAAATTCGCAAGCTCCTGGATGACCCATTGTGCGAGGATGGTACCTGCACTTTTTACGCTGCTCGGAGAGACGCATGAGCGCCTGGCGCAAGTGGAGCTACTATACCTGGTCCGTGCTGGAAATGGCGGCTGGATTCCGCAGCTGGGGGCTTCTACTGCGCACCTTCCTCAGCCAGCAACGCGCCGAGCCAGCGACTTTACGCTTTTGGCACCAGGCCACACAACTGCGTGTGCGGGGTGCAATGGATATTTGGTCGGTAAAAGAGACCTTCCTCGATCAATTCTATACACGTTACGGAACAAGCATTGAATCGGATTGGGTAATTGTCGATATCGGCGCAGCAATTGGTGAATTTACTGTCTATGCTGCCCAGAGAGCTCCTGCAGGGGAGGTTTATGCCTACGAACCTAACCCGCAATCCTTCGCTCTCCTGCAAGAAAATATCATGCGCAATAAGCTGAGCAATGTGCAAGCTTTTTGCGTCGGTGTGTGGGATCAGGCTGGAGCCATGCAGTTGGACCTAGCGCTCGGCGAGCCGTTGCAAGGGCAGACAGTCTTTCAGCAAGCCAAAGCTTCCACAGTGGAAATACCAGTGATAACCTTTGATCAGCTCGTGCATGACTCGGTGGATTCTATAATTGACTTGCTCAAGTTAGATTGTGAAGGCGCCGAGTATGCCATCCTGATGGGAGCGAGCGCTGAGAGCCTTGCACGTGTGCAGCGCATCATAATGGAATATCACGATTTGGACGCTGAGCACGAGCATTCCCGCTTGGTGCATTTCTTGGAGGGAAACGGTTTCAGCGTGCGGCTACATGCCAACCCGGTACATGCCGAGATTGGGTATCTCTATGCCTGGAAGGGGTAAGCGCCGCGTTGTGGCAGTTTTAGGATAGGTACGCTAAAATTCACGTTGCTCCAAGCCCATTGGAAATGAGTACCTATGGAACCTAGATCAGGACCTGAACCACAAGAACAGACCATATTAGAGTATCTCAAACAGCAACTTTCTTTCAAGAGAGGAGCTGAGGCGCAAGAACCTCTGGTAACTGCTGACAATGAGGCTGTAGAGACTCGGAAGCCTTTTCCGAGGATGACTACTGGAGCTTTGGTATTAGCGCTCTTAGCTCAGCTACTCCTGGAGCCTTCCCCAAACCGTACTGGAACTTTCAGCATAATTCTTTATATCTTAGCTTTGGGATTGCTGCTGGTTGGCAGAAAGCGCAAGGAGTGGGCACTTGAGCTCGCACATTCCGACGCTCAAGGCTGGCACTTTTTTGCCGGCACGAATTGGCTGATTTTACCCGGGATTGGCCTTGCTGCGCTCAGTTTTTTCATGCTTTCTGCCGGTTCCGTTACACTACCAGCAGCCTTTGTATGGGCAGCCGGCGTGGCACTTGTCATT
The DNA here is from genome assembly GCA_002417685.1 of Candidatus Mesolinea sp. UBA5823. Taxonomy (GTDB): domain Bacteria; phylum Chloroflexota; class Anaerolineae; order Anaerolineales; family Anaerolineaceae; genus Mesolinea. The sequence continues at coordinate 3,430 of DICP01000089.1, read as the reverse complement.
TTGGGCTTGTGGGAGCGCGAAAAGAAAGAAGAGGTTGAATCTACACCTCTAAAACCCGCTTTTTTGAATCGTTTTCAGCAGGATAGAACTTGGTTCTTATCCGCCGGCTTAATGATCCTCATTGTGCTTTATTTTGCCTTTTCGCGGCTTGACTTGGTTCCACCAGAATTGATTAGCGGGCAAGTGGATCACTTTTATACGGTGCAGGAAATTCTGCAAGGCAATACCGCACTCACATTCAACCGCAATTTAGTGAGCGAATCGCTGCAATATTATTGGGCTGCGTTTATTGCAATGCTTGGGGGCGGAAAGCTCAGCTTCACCTTGCTAAAAACCGCTTATGCGTTAGCGAGTTTGGTTGCGACGTTTTACATTTTCCGATTGGGTAAAGAGCTCATCGACCGCTGGGCAGGTTTGATCGCAGCAGGCTTGTTTGGGGTTGCTTTTTGGCCCATCCTTCAAAGCCGAGCAGTTTTAGGCGCCGGCTTGACGCTTCCGATTCTCATACCAGCGGTGTACTACTTGATGCGCGGGCTGCGGCACGAGCAGAATAACGACATCCTCATTGCCGCCTTGCTAGGCGGGTTAGGGTTATTGACGAATAAAGTATTTCTTGTTTTTCCGTTGGTGGTGTTGGTTGTGCTAATCATATGGCTCTTGCATAGCAAGCAGAAATCTAAAGTCAGCGTTTTTTTCAGCATAATCGCTCTTTTCTTGCTGGTCGGAGCTGTTACAACCATACCCATTCTACGCGCTTTTACCCTTAACCCGCAGGAATATTTACGGCCAATCCTCTCCCGTGTTACCAGCTTGGAAACGCCTTTGCCTGGCAGCCCAGTGAGGCTGTTCTTTAATAATCTGCTAGGCGCACTCGGCATGGTTAACTGGAGCAACCGCAGCAGCTGGGTGGATGGCATTCCATTGCGGCCAGCGGTAGATTGGCTTACAGCTGCGCTCTTTATTTTGGGCATCGTTATTGTGCTGGTTGAATACCACAAGCGTAAGGATTGGTCCTTGTTAGTACTGGTTGTGCTTTACCCTGTCTTGCTGCTGCCCAGTGTGCTCTCTCTTGCTTTCCCAGCTGAAAACCCTTCACTCAGCCGTGCGCTGGGTGCTGCTCTGCCTGTATTTATGCTGGCTGCGCTTGGTTTATATACTCTTGGTAAAGCTATCCTGGCTGCTCTGCGCACCAAAAGACGACTCAGCCGCGTTCTCTTGGTTGGAATCCTTTCGATACTGATTCTTTGGCAAAATTCGCAAGCCGTTTTCTATACCTATCCGCAAACCTACCGTCAAAATGCTTGGAACGCCTCCGAGTTGGGCAAGGTAATCACTCAAACCCGGCAGAACTTTGGAGGCTTAGGCGGCGTCTGGGTAGTAGGCTTTCCTTACTGGGTAGACGCGCGCGCTGTAGCAATCGAGGCTGGGCATCCCGAAGCGGATTTGGCGCTGCAGCCAACGCAACTGGAAGAGACGCTTGGCTTCCCGCTCCCTAAGCTCTTCCTGCTAAATCCGCAGGATAGTGATACACTCTCGCAGCTGCAAGCACTTTACCCTCTGGGCAGCGTGGTGTTATATCAATCTGCCTACCCAGAGAAAAACTTTTTGATTTTTACGGTGGTTCAATAAACTGCTTATGCACACAGCCAAATCAACTCCGATAAAACCTTCTCCTTCGCATAAACACTTCGATTGGAAAACCGTTCTGCTGGTTTCCCTGCTTTTAGCCATCATTTGCAGCGGCGCTTATTTCCGTACGATTGGCGTCGATTGGGACCAAGGCCGGCACTTGCACCCCGACGAGCGTTTCCTCTCGATGGTGCTCAACAGCATGACGCCAGTTCCGGATGTCAGGACTTATTTTGATACAAGCACTTCCACGCTAAACCCAGGCAATGTAGGTTATCAGTTTTTTGTGTATGGTACTCTGCCACTGTTTATTATCCGTTATGTCGGCGAGTGGATTGGGCAGACCGGCTATGACCCCATCACCATTGTTGGCCGGCAGCTTTCGGCGATTGCCGACATCCTTACCATTTTGCCCGTCTTTCTGATTGCCTTGCGGCTTTTTGACGAGAAGATCGGTTTAATGGCGGCGGCGCTGTATGCCTTTGCAGTGCTGCCCATTCAGCAATCCCATTTCATGACGGTTGATACCTTCACCAACACCTTTGGGATGCTGACAGTTTACTTTGCCGTCGTGATCCTCACGCGCCCGAAGCCATCGTTGCGGGATGAGGCTGGGCAGCACCTCAAGCTCAAGGTCAGCGATTGGCTGCCATACATCGCTTTTGGCGTTGGCTTGGGCATGGCAACGGCTTCCAAGATCAATGCGGCGGCGCTCGCGTTACTTTTGCCGGCCGTAGAGCTGGTGCGCTACTTTAGCCTGGAACATGATCAACGTGAGGATTATCGCAGCTTTAGTTGGCGCATGGTGCTGCTCGCGGCAGTGCTTAGCTTGTTCATCTTCCGCTTAGGGCAGCCTTATGCCTTCCAGGGTCCAGGTTTACTTGGTGTGCGCTTCAATCAGGAGTGGATCGCCGGGTTGCGCACGTTGCAGCAGCAAAGCACAGGTAATGTGGACTTCCCGCCGGCATTGCAATGGACGCGCCGTTCGATTTCCTTCCCGTATTACAACTTAGTCGTGTGGGGATTGGGCATTCCTTTGGGTGTTACCGCACTGGTCAGCTTGATAGGGATGGGTTGGGCTGGCATTAAGGGCAAACAGTTCAAACTGTTGCCGCTTTGGGGCTGGACGGTTTTTTACCTGCTTTGGCAAACGACTGCTTGGGTGAAAGCCATGCGCTATT
>DICP01000089.1:0-545 GCA_002417685.1 Candidatus Mesolinea sp. UBA5823 | reverse complement strand
CGTGGTCGTTATTGGTACGGCATTATGGGCTTTCGCCTTTACGCGCATTTATACCCAGCCGCATACGCGCGTGGAAGCTACAGATTGGATTTATGAGACAATCCCCGGCCCAATCAACTTAGTGATGACCACAGCCGAGGGGGAAACGACGCTACAGCAGCCCTATCGCAGCGGCGATTATTTGACCGGTGCTCAAGCTTACCCGTTCGTTTTTGAGGCAGAACTTACGGGTGGACTTGCTAGTTTTTCCATTCCAACATATGGGCAGATCAGCGGGAGCGAGCCCCTCAATCGCTTTACGGTCATCATCGTGCCTGCGGATGGGCTCCGGATGTCGCTTGATTTACCCATATTGGCTGATAATGCTGCTTGCAAGCTCAATAGTTCATCTACAGCGTCCCTAGATTTTAGCTTCCCAACAGCGATACCTTTGGAAGAAGGCGAAAAATATCTGATTATGCTGCGGCAGTCAGACGCGCAATCTCAGGTATTTATCAGCGGTGTACCACAAGTCGTGCTGGAGGATGAAGAAGGGCAAACCTTTG
>DICP01000033.1:10679-23376 GCA_002417685.1 Candidatus Mesolinea sp. UBA5823 | reverse complement strand
GTGCATACCTCCCACTGAGTGACTTTGGCTTTTATGTTAGAATTTGAATTCAAATGTGCCAAGAAGAAATTATTCTCGCTTCTTCCTCCCCGCGCCGCAGGGAGCTTTTTGCCTTGTTCAAGTTGCCCTATCGTTGTGTTAGTGCGGACCTAAACGAAAATCAGCTTCCTGATGAAAACCCGACTGATTATGTCACTCGGTTAGCTCTACAGAAGGGCGAAGCAATCAACGCTGAAAATTTGGTGCTCTCAGCGGATACGATCGTCGTCTGTGAAGGAGAGGTCTTAGGCAAGCCGGCGAATGATCATGAGGCACAGGAGATGCTGAAGCGGATGCGTGGAAAATCACATAGCGTCCTTACAGCCCTTGCCTTGCAGCAGAAAAGCACTGGGCTCCTCTGGCAAGATGTTTGCCATACGCAAGTTCTTATGCGCACTTATAGCGATGCAGAAATCGAAAGCTATATCCAAAGCGGCGATTACCGAGATAAAGCCGGCGGCTATGCCATCCAACACAAAGCTTTTCATCCGGTTGCAGCTGTGCAAGGCTGTTATACGAATGTGATGGGGCTGCCGCTCTGTAACCTTACCTGCTTGCTGCAACATGCGGGAATCGCAGTGGAGGTGGATATTCCTCAGGCTTGCCAACGGCACTTGGGAATTACTTGCGAGGTTTACCCTCAGATCTTGGGAAGNNGAAGGGGCGCAAGCTTACTTAGAGGCTTGGAAAGCGGAGGACTATGAGGGGATGTATGCCCTCCTCAGCCGGTTGAGCAAGGACGCGATGACCTTAGAAGAATTCCAGAAGGAACATAAGGACGCCGCGATCGCTCTCACCATGCAGAATATGGACTACGTGATTCTTTCGAATATGGTTAAGCCTTCCTCAGCGCAGGTTAATTACGAGATTAGCTATACAACCACGCTTTTAGGAACGATCTCGCGCAGTACGATTATGAACCTAACCTTGGAAGAGAATGTCTGGCATGTGCAATGGGATGCTTCAATGATTTTGCCAGAGCTGGCGGGAGGAAACCGTCTGGAACTGACTTATGAGATCCCTGCGCGCGGCAATATTTATGATGAATACGGTTATCCCCTTGTTGCGCAGGATGATGCTGTGGCGATTGGGATCGTACCTGGCAAAATCGATCCTGAAAATGAAGACGGCATGGTGAGCTTTTTGGCAAACTTATTGGATGTGAGCGAAGATTCCATCCGTGAGAAATATGCCTATGCCCAAGCCGATTGGTATGTAGCTATTGGTGATGTCTCTGCAGCAGTTGCCCAGCAATATAGCGACCGCTTTGACCGCTATCCTGGAATTGTGCTTTCCCCCTTCCGCTCGCGCTATTACTATGATGGCGGGATTGCGCCCCACGTTACCGGTTATGTGCTTTCGATTTCGCCAGAAGAATTGGAGGAGTATCAGCGCAAAGGATATCGCGGCGATGAAAAAGTCGGTGCTGCTGGCTTGGAAGCCTGGGGTGAGAGTTACTTAGCTGGAAAGCATGGCGCTTCCTTATTTATTAAGGATCCGCAAGGGCAGGTGGTAACGAAGTTAGCGTCTGCACCAGCCGAACCAGCCAATTCGATTTACACCACCATCGATAGTACCCTGCAATATAACTTACAACACAGCATGGGTGATTACCTTGGTGCGATCGTCGTGATGGAAAGAGATACGGGGCGGGTGTTGGCAATGGTTTCTAACCCTGGTTATAACCCTAACCTTTTTGAACCGGTTAACTTCAACAGCATGATGTTAGAGTCGGTGCTCAACGATCCGAAATTGCCTTTATATAATCGTGCAACGCAGGGGGTTTACCCCTTAGGCTCGGTGTTTAAGATCATCACCATGGCTGCGGCGCTCGAAACAGGCGTCTTCACGCCAGATTACCCCTATTATTGTGGCTCTACATGGACGGAACTGCAGGGCGTCACGCTGTACGACTGGACTTATGACCGTGATTTGCCCGCCTCGGGCGAGTTAACTCTGCAAGAAGGCTTGATGCGCTCTTGCAACCCATGGTTTTGGCATATTGGCTATACTCTTTGGAATGAAGGTTACACTACAGCAATCGCGGACATTGCCTCTGGGTTTGGCTTGGGCAAGAAAACCGGGATCGAGATTCAGGAATTTGAGGGTCGGTTGGAACAACCGACGAGTGTTTCTGAGAATGTGCAGTTGGCGATTGGGCAAGGGACCTTGCAGGTAAGCCCGCTGCAAGTGGCATCGTTTGTCGCTGCCGTAGGCAATGGCGGCACTCTTTACCGCCCTACCGTTGTGGATAAAATTGTGCCGGTCAGTGGCGGAGATCCGGTGTACCAATTTGAGCCAGATGAAATATCCAAACTTCCGGTAACAGAGGAGAACTTAGCAGCTATTCAAGAAGCCATGGTAATGGTCGTGCGTAATCCCCGGGGAACAGCCACCAACCAATTAAGTAGTGTATCCGTACGCATTGCGGGCAAAACCGGCACCGCGGAGAACCCCATTGGAGATTCGCATGCCTGGTTTGCGGGATACACCTTTAATAATGACCCCAACAAACCGGATATTGCCGTCGCAATTATTTTGGAGAATGCCGGCGAAGGTTCAGAGATGGCTGCACCGCTTTTCCGCCGTGTGGTCCAGCTATATTTCTCTAATAATGAGAATCCAAGCGGCACCATGCCTTGGGAAGAATCCCCTTACGTGACCGCTACCGAAACCCCGGAAGCTACACCTGAATGATGGTGGCTAACCAAATCGCTCCTGAACAAAGCGCTAACCCGATCCAAGGCTTGGTGGTTCGCTCTCAGGCAGGCTTTTTGACCGTGCGCACGCCGGTAGGGGATATTCTCTGCCGTTTACGTGGGCGTTTACGTAAAGGTAAACTCCAGGGAGATCTGGTGGCTGTGGGGGATCAAGTGCTCATCACGGTCCATCCAGATGGCAGCGGAACTATTGGGCAAGTATTACCGCGTAAAAGTGTACTCTCCCGCCAACTCAGCGGGGTAAATTATGAGTATCAACAAATTTTAATTGCTAATCCAGATCAACTCGTTTTGGTATTTGCCTGTGCCCAGCCCGAACCGCGCTTGCGCATGCTGGATCGCTTTTTGGTGGTAGCCGAGCGCGAACAAATCCCAGCCTTGATTGTGGCTAATAAAATCGATTTGGTACCGCGAGAGAAAGCAAAAGAGCTTTTTGGGTTATATGAAGATATTGGATATACGGTTATTTATTCCTCGGCAAAGACTGGCGAAGGCATCGAGGAGTTGCGCAGCCTGCTCATAGGCAAGCTGAGCTCCTTAGCTGGTCCTTCGGGGGTGGGCAAGACGAGCCTGCTCAACCGTATTCAACCGGGGCTGGCACAAGAAATTGGCGTAATCAGCCAAGCTGGGCCTGAAGGCAAAGGGACGCATAAGACGCGTGTGCGCCAACTATTCGAGTTGGAAGGCGGTGGATATTTGGCAGATGTTCCCGGCTTGCGCACGCTCGCACTCTGGGATATTCAAGGTGAAGAACTGGACGCTTACTTTCGAGAGATGGCGCCGCTCGTACCGGAGTGTCAGTTTAGCGACTGCACTCATAGCCATGAACCAGGTTGTGCTGTGCGCAAAGCTGTTGAGGAAGGGCGCATTGACCCTCGGCGTTATGATTCGTATTTACGGCTGCGCTTCGGCGGCAAACCGATTCAGGATGAGGACGAAGCTATTCTTTTTGAGGATATTGACTAATATGCACACTTTTCCCCTGAGGAGCCGCATTTCAGGCATATTAATATTGGCAGCTTTTTTGGCAGGCTGCAATATCCAAGCGACTGCACTACCCAGCTTCACCGAGACTGAAAACTGGCAGCCAACCTCCACATCAACTTCTACGGCGACGCTGCCACCCCCTAAAGTTATGAATATTTGCATTGCCGAGGAACCAGCGAGCCTTTACCGTTACTCTGGGCAAAACAACCGCGCTTCTGAGAGTATTTTTGCCGCGCTCTATGATGGACCTTTTACCTGGGATGCCGAGCAAGGCACTTATGCACCTTCGATCCTCAGCCAGTACCCAAGCTTGGAAAATGGCTTGATCAGCTTGAACCCCGTAGCAGTTGAACCTGGAGACCTGGTAGTGGATGCAACGGGTGAGGTGGTGGTATTTAAGCCCGGAGTGCTTGTCCGGCCGGCGGGCTGCCAAGAGAGCGCTTGCGCGGTGGAATGGGAGAGCGGCGCGTTTAGTATGGACCAGATGTCTGTAACCCATATCCTGCTCCCTGATTTGCAATGGTCTGACGGTGAACCTCTCTTGGCAGAAGATCTGGAGCTTTCTTATACGCTTGCCCAACAAGCCAACTTGCCAGCGGATGCTTGGGCACTGGAACGGACGATAAGCTTCCAAGCGCAGGATGACCAAACGGTCAGGTGGAAGGGTCTGCCCGGTTTCACCACCGGCAACCTGCGTGCGTTCTTCTGGATGCCGCTGCCAGCGCATTTACTGGCAGGCTTGGAAGCAGAGCAAGTTGCAGAAGCGCCGGCTGCGGCACAAAACCCGCCAGGCTGGGGGGCATACCGCCTACTGAATTGGGAGCCGGGCAACGCACTGCACTTGGAGAAAAACCCTTATTACTTTGCTGGAGGAGATGGCTTGCCTGCTTTTGACTTACTTAATTTCCTCATAGTCTCCGATGTTAATCAAGCGATGCAAATGCTCTCCACGGGGGAGTGCGACCTATTGGATAGCAGTTATGGGCTCGAAAACCTCACCAAATCAGCACTGGAAGATTTAGCTCAGACAGAGAATCTGCACATTGAGTTCTTGGAGAGCTTCGAACAGTTGGTTTTTGGGATTATACCTGCTGCATATGATGATGGTTATTCTGTCTGGGCGGGTGATCGGCCGGATTATTTTGGTGATTTACGCGTGCGGCAGGCTGTGACAGCCTGCCTGCAGCCGGCTGCTTTGGCAAATGCTGTGCTGTCGGAAAAATTACCGGCTGAGCTGCTCCCCCAGTGGCAAGATTGGACAGCCGGCTTGGATGCGGAAGCCCTACTAGATCAAGCAGGCTGGATCGACGCTGATGGCGACCCGACGACTCCACGGGAGTCGCAAGGTATCAACGGTGTATTTGATATGACGCCGCTGAGCCTCAGCCTTTTGACTAGTCAGGCAGAGCTCGACCAGCAAATTGGTACATGGATTGTGACACGCTTGGGCGATTGCGGCATAGAAATTCATTGGCAATCTTTACCAACTGCGGAGCTTTATGCGCCGGGGCCAGAGGGTGTGCTTTTTGGCAGGCAGTTTGACTTAGCGCTGCTGAGCTGGCATATTGCAGGGCAAGACCCCTGCCGCTTGTATCTGAGCAAGGCGGTTCCTTCAGCCGATAACGCCTGGATTGGGACCAATTTGGCCGGTTGGGCTGACCCTGCTTTTGACTTGGCGTGTGGTGAAAAACAAATGAGGTTAGACCCGCCAGAAAGCCAAGACGCGTGGGAGCTCTTGGAAGCTACCTTACCTGCGATCCCCTTGCTGCCGCACCCTGTGGTTTGGGCAAGTTCTCAGGATTTGGTTATACCTGAAGGCGCAACTTGGCAGCAAATTGAGAGGTTTGGAACGTCAAATCCATAAGGATGCAGTTGAGAGGAATTTAATGAAACCAGCTAAGTTACTTGTGATAGGATGCGAATATGGCAGCTAAGAAATACGCTGATGATTACGAAAACGTCATTACGACGGATGAAAAAGGGCAAGAACGCAAGAAAGCCGTCTACCGGGGTGAATATTATGAGGTGGCTTTGGATGCCCGGCAAATCAAAACTTTCAGAAATCAGAGCCTTGCTCTAGCAATAGCGATCCTAATCTTGCACGTCTTGGGAGGATTTATTGGGAACTTAGGAATGTATGAGTTCTACGTTTCTTTACCTTATGTTTTTGCGTTTTTACCGCTATATTTTATTTTTTCAGGAGCATTTCGAATCCCGAAGGAGCAGCGCAAATATCACCGTGATGAAATTAGCCTTTCCTACAATCACATGAAAAATGCAGGCACTGCCTTATTAATTCTGCTGCTCATTGCAGTGGTTGGTGAAGGCGTGTTCATACTGCTTTCGGAGCAAACCCTAGAAGGTGGCATGGAGTATATTTTCTTAAGCTTAGAAGGCGCAGCTGCGGGTTTGGCGTTCCTGTTCTTTCGTTTACAAAAGCATGTTACTCCGGTGAAGGGTTCCAGTGTGGAAGAAAATTCACTCCCTTCGATTAGAGAATAATTGACTCATCTGGAAGGATTTACAAGAAATGCAACCCACAGTCCGAAAATGCGTGCGAATTATGAAGCATTTAGCAAGAATTTTCGCTCCGATTTATTGACAGCTTACCATAGTTCCGATTATAATGACCAAAATAGTTCAAGGAGAATAGGAGAATATCTATGAACAAAAAGTACACGAAAGTCCTTTCCTTAGTCCTAGCATGCACAATGCTACTTGGTGTGCTGGCGGCTTGCGTTTCTGAGACGCCAGTAGCCACAACCGAGCCTGCGCCAACGGAGACTGAGGCGCCCGAACCAACGGAGACCACTGAGGTAACTGAGGCTACGCCTGAAGAGACTGAAGTTGTCTTCGAAGAGGAACCCTTTGGTGAGAATTTGCCCACTGCCCCCACGATCGATACACCCCTCGTAGTGGCTTATGACCAGTTCTCACAAAAGTTCAGCCCATTTTTTGCAGATACAGCTTATGATGTGGATGTCGCCAACATGACGCAGATTTCATTGCTCACGACTGATCGCACGGGTGGCATCATTTTCAATGCCATCGAAGGCGAAACTGTGCCTTATAATGGCGTTCCATATCTATATAAAGGCCCTGCAAATGTAAGCGTCGATTATGACGAAGCAACGGATACCACGAAATACACGGCACGGTTACGTGTCGGTATGAAGTTCTCAGATGGCACTCCGGTAACAGCTGACGATATAATCTTCACCTACTACACTTTTCTTGATCCGTCGTATGTTGGTTCCACCACCTTGTCATCCTATGACATCGTTGGCCTGAAAGACTATCAAACTCAGACCACAAGCGAAGTGTATGACAAATATGCTGCTATGGTTGAAGCCATTTACGCTGCCGGCCCTGATCATGAGTGGTCTGCAGAAGATGCGTGGACCGAAGAACAGCAAACTGACTTCTGGAACAGATTGACTGAAGCCTGGAAGGCCGACGTTCAGGGTATTGTGGATTATGTTATCGCCAATTATCTGAACGAGGACTATGCAAGCCAGGTCTTGAATAAGACTGTCGATGAAATTTCTGCGAATGATGGCCTCAAAGTGGCTTTCGCGATGGGAATGTGGGCTTTTGGCGAGCTGAATGATGCAGGCGAATTTGTTGCTCCCTCTGGCGCCACTTGGGATCTCGTGGAAACTTTCCCAACTATTGATGATTTCTATAATGAAGCCTACACTCTCTACGAAGGTGATGTGGTTGAATATGCTTCCATTGAGTCTGCGGTTGGTGCAGATATTTATGGAAATGTAAAATCCGCATTCATCGGCTATTGGGGCCCATTAGATGAATCTATGGGTGGCGAAGGCGTTCCGAATATTTCCGGCATCAAGAAACTCGACGATTACACTGTTGAAGTGACCCTAAATGGTTTCTCAGCTCCGGCTGTGTATTCTATTCTGGGTATTAATGTCACCCCATTGCATTACTATGGTGACGTTGCCAAATACGATTACGAGAACAATAAATTCGGCTTTGACTTTGGCGATCTTTCCAAACAGGAAAGCTTATCAGCCACGCCGATGGGCGCTGGGCCATATAAGTTTGTCAAATATGACAATAAGGTCGTCTATTTCGAAGCGAATGAAAATTACTATCGTGGATGCCCCAAGATTCGCGAAATTCAGTTCAGGGAAACCGCAACAGCAGAGGTTGCTTCTGGTGTTATGACTGGTACAGTCGATATGGGCACGTTGACCGGTTCCCGTGCTCGCTTCGAGGAAGTTAGGTCTTACAACTCCAATGGCGAACTTACTGGTGATGTCATTACCACCAGCTTAGTGGACAACTTGGGTTACGGTTACATTGGTATCAATGCTGAAACCGTTAAAGTTGGTGATGAAGCTGGATCTGAGGCATCGAAGAACTTGCGCAAGGGCATTGCTACCATCTTAGCGGTGCATCGTGATGTGGCTATCGACAGCTACTACGGTGATGCTGCGGTAGTTATTAATTACCCAATTTCCAACACATCTTGGGCTGCACCTCAACCGACCGATCCTGATTACAAAGTGGCTTACTCTATTGGTGTTGATGGCGAACCGATTTACACGCCAGAAATGACAATGGAAGAGAAATATGCTGCGGCTGAACAAGCTGCGTTAGCCTACTTTGAAGCTGCCGGCTTTACGGTCGAAAATGGCAAGTTAACTGCTGCACCAGAAGGCGCCAAGCTGAGCTACGAAGTGATCGTACCTGGTGGCGGTACGGGTGACCACCCTGCTTTCGCAATCTTGACTGCTGCACAGGAATCCTTGGGTAAACTCGGCATGGAACTCACGATCAACGACCCGTCAGACAGCAATATCCTCTGGGATGCTTTGGACGCTGGTACTCAAGAACTCTGGGCAGCAGCCTGGCAGGTTACAATCGATCCAGATATGTATCAGATCTATCACAGCAATAACATCGTTGGTAAGGAAGGATCATCAGAATCCAACCATTACCATATTCAGGATCCCGAGCTGGATCAGCTGATTTTGGATGCTCGCAAGAGTGATGACCAGAACTACCGCAAGGCACTATACAAACAGGCTCTTGAGATCATTCTCGATTGGGCTGTAGAAATTCCGACCTATCAGCGGCAGAACTGCGTCATCTTCAGCACGCAGCGCATCAACATTGATACCATTACCCCCGATATCACGACTTATTGGGGCTGGATGAATGACATCGAATTACTTGAAATGCGGTAACATTGATGTTTGAATAGTTACTTCTGGTGAGCCCACCTTTGGGTGGGCTCACCAATTAATAGCAATTAATATAAAATGGATATATAAAAGCACCAAGATCAAAAAATAGAATGAGGGATCGCAATGCGTAATTTTATTATCAGAAGGGTTGCCCTGGGGATATTTATAACTTTCTTTGGCGCTATGGTAGTTTATGCTATCATTCGCAGCTTGCCTTCATCTTATGTTGAGACTGTAGCCAGGGAACGGGCTAGTAATCCACTGAGTACAAAAACCTATCAGGAATGGCTAGATCAACTCAATGAAGTGTACAAGCTTGATGTGGGTATTATCCCGGGTTATTTTGGCTGGCTAGGAAACGCAATTAAAGGGGATTTCGGAGAATCCTGGCATTACGGCATACCCGTAACTGAAAAATTTAACCAGGTCATCTGGTATTCCGTTATTATTAATATCATTACCTTTTTTGTGCAGATGTTTATTGCGATTCCATTAGGCATTACTGCCGCTAGGAATCAATATAGTAAGACAGATTACGCAATTTCGATCTTTGCTTTAGCGGGTATATCTTTACCCACGTTTTTCTTGGCTACAATTCTTAAGTATGTGTTTTCGATTAAGTTAGGCTGGTTTGACCTTTATGGCTTAACAGGCAGGTATTTTTCGACCATGACCCCGTGGCAGCAATTTTGGGATATGGCTTACCACATGGTATTGCCCGTTGTAACCCTTACCATGCTTTCCATTGGTGGGTTGATGCGTTATACCCGCACTAATATGCTTGAAGTGTTGAATTCCGATTATATTCGCACGGCACGAGCAAAAGGTCTGCCTGAAAATAAAGTTATCAATAAACACGCCTTCCGGAATACACTCATCCCATTAATCTCTTACATGAGTTTCCTTTTACCGAGCATGTTTAGCGGTGCCTTGATTACCGAAACACTTTTTCAGATCCCCGGTATTGGGTATATCTCATATCAAGCTATGGTTCGCGGAGATATACCTTTTGCTATGTTCTACACAACATTTATGCTTATTCTCACGCAGGTCAGTTTAATCCTCGCAGACATCATGTATGCGGTGGTTGATCCACGCGTTCGAGTGAATTAACGGTGGTGGTCAATGTCTGATCAAGCAGAAAATAAACCTAACTTTATCCCCACAGAACCAGAACTCATTGAGGCAGGCTTCGACGACGAAATGGCATTGGATGATGCACGCCGCGTCAAAGTGCTATCGCCGGGAATGCTTGTATTCAAGCGTTTTATCCGCAACAAGCTGGCTGTTGCCGGGCTTGTCATTATCGTGTTTATGTTTTTATTTGCTTTTGTGGGACCTATATTTTCGCCCTATGGACAGGCTCAAGTTTTTACTGGCGAAGCAATAATTCCCAAAGATTATGCCGCCGCTATCTACAACCAAGAATTGCGTTATACCATTGTTGAAGGTGAAGAATTTACGCTTAGTGATAGAGCCCAATTCATTCTTGCTTTAGGCAAAGGAAATAATAGCTTCACTTCTGGAGATTCTATCTACTACTTTACCCAAGAAGGTGAAAATGCTTACCGCATTATGCAGTTGGAGCCAATCGCTGAAGTAATGGTGGGTATTGTGACCCCTGTGAATGATGCTAAGGTTCCAAAAGCTGTTATCACGGCTTATGAAGCAGCTAAAGCAGCAAAAGAAGATAGCTTTGTCGTCGATGGCACAATCTACCACATTACCAAAAAAGATAAAGGCGATCAGATTTCTACTGAGCACGATGTAGCCTTAGCGATTATGGACACCTTTGATGCTTATCGCCAGGAATATCAACCGATTGTTGACTCCTATGATTTCAAGCTAGCTTGTCTAAGAGCGATAAATCAAGGTGAGGATAAATTTATTGTAAATACGAAGACGTATTCGATAGAATCTGAAGATGGGCAATATACCATTTATGATGCATCCGGAAACGAATTTGCAGCAATCTCCAATATTATCGTCAATCCGATTAATCAATCTGAGTTTCTTTCAGTAGAATTTAAATCAGCTGCACGGAAAGCCATTGAAGATAGAGAAACTCGGTTTACTTTCCCAGATTCGGAAGGGAACTTAATTACCTACGAAATAGGGCGCGTGTTAAATACATTCAACATCAAACGAGATACCCAGGCGCAATTAATCCGCATGTTCGAATTCCCTTCAAGGGAGCACCCGCTTGGATTAGATAACAATGGTATGGATGTAATGACGCGCCTGATGTATGGCGGCCAAGTTTCTTTAATGGTTGGCTTTATCGTTGTTTTCTTTGAGATTATCTTGGGCGTTATAGTTGGCGGTTTATCTGGTTACTTCGGCGGAGCCGTAGATACCATATTAATGCGTGTGGTTGACCTGTTTAATAGTATTCCCTTTTATCCGGTTGTTATTATTATCGGTTCAGTGATGGATACGCTGAAGATTGACCCCCGTCAACGCCTCTATATACTCATGGTGGTTCTAGGTATTCTTGGTTGGACTGGTGTGGCTCGCGTGGTGCGTGGTCAGATTCTCTCACTCCGAGAGCAAGATTTTATGGTAGCTGCTGAAGCGACCGGTATTCCTACGAGTCGGCGCATTTTTAGGCACTTGGTCCCGAATGTGATGCCACTTTTGATTGTGCAAGCAACGGGATCGTTAGGTGGGATTATCATCACCGAAGCAACCTTAGGCTTTTTAGGTTTAGGTGTGAAATACCCAGAAGCTTCTTGGGGAAGCATTATCAATGTGGCTTCGGATGCTTACGTGATGACAAACTTCTGGTTTATGTGGATCCCCGCAGGCATGCTCATTCTCCTGACTGTGTTGGGCTTTAACTTTATTGGCGATGGGCTGCGCGATGCATTTGATCCTAAGATGAAGAGGTAGTTGGAGACAATGTCTGATAACAATAACGCTAAATTAAATAACAACCATAAGAAATCCAAAGTAAGGAATTCGAATTACATTTCAGCTAAGGAATCGGCTCGGATTTCCAGAGAGAATCGAAAAATCACTGATGCTCTCGAGAAGCAACGCAAACGGAAGAATGTCCCGGAGAGTGAATACCTTACGACCATGAAGGATCCGAATAACGTTGCAGAATTTGATAATCTGCACACCTATTTCTTTACAGATGTCGGCACGGTCAAGGCTGTGGATGGGGTAACATTTGATATCCCTCAAGGCAAAACTGTTGGCGTAGTAGGGGAGTCTGGCTGTGGTAAATCTGTGACCGCCCTTTCCTTAATGCAGCTGGTTCAAAGACCTCAGGGGCAAATTGTTGAAGGCACGATTCGCCTTAACACTGGTGATAAAGTATATGACATCGCTAAGACCCCTATTGAAGCCATGGAAAAAATTCGCGGCGCCAAAGTTTCTATGATTTTCCAGGAACCTATGACCTGTCTCAATCCTGTCTTTAAAGTTGGGGATCAGATCGACGAGGTTATTGAGCTGCACAACCCGGAAATGACGCAAGAACAAGTAAAGCAGCAATCTTTGCACATGATAGATATGGTTGGGATTGCAAATAACACCGGCGTCTATAATATGTATCCGCACGAGCTTTCTGGAGGAATGCGCCAGCGTATTATGATTGCCATGGCGTTGGCATGTAATCCTCGCTTGATTATTGCGGATGAGCCTACCACTGCTTTGGATGTAACGATTGAAGCCCAGATTCTTGACTTGCTGCGCCGCCTAAAGGACGAAATTAACTCCAGCATTATG
>DICP01000033.1:9461-10590 GCA_002417685.1 Candidatus Mesolinea sp. UBA5823 | reverse complement strand
TGGTTAACCGCCCCACAGAGAGGCTATACAGCATTCCTGGAAGCGTTCCTAACCCGATCAACATGCCGAACTACTGTTATTTCCGCGATCGCTGCAATAAACGCTTTGCGCCTTGCAGTGGAGTATATCCAAAGGAAACTTATGTTACTGAAACGCATATGGTTACTTGTTATCAATATTCCGAAGCACAAGCAGAGGTTGAAGCATGATTGCAACTGAACAATTAACGCGAGAATCTATCTCTCAGCCTGATGGTCCTGTTCTCGAGGTAAGAAACCTTAAACAGTACTTCCCAATCAAATCCGGCTTGATGCAGCATGTTGTTGGCTATGTAAAAGCCGTTGATGGCATTAGTTTTACTGTTGAGCGTGGGCGGACGTTAGGTTTAGTGGGCGAATCGGGCTGTGGAAAAACAACGACGGGCAAGACGATTTTACGATTGAACAATAAGACCAGCGGAGATGTGCTCTTTAACGGTATCGATATCTTTTCGCTCGATCACCGAGCGTTGACTGCACTTCGACCGAAGATGCAAATCATTTTTCAAGACCCTTATGCTAGCCTCTCACCACGCATGCCTGTCAGTGAAATTGTTGGCGAAGCAGTTCGCGTGCATCAACTTGTGAAACCAGAGGAATTTGACGACTATATCGACAGTGTGATGCTATCTTGTGGTTTACCGCCCTACTACAAAGAGCGCTACCCCCACGAATTTTCTGGAGGCCAACGCCAACGTATTGGCATTGCGCGCGCTTTAGCGTTAAACCCTGATTTTGTGGTTTGTGATGAACCCGTTTCTGCTCTCGATGTATCTATTCAAGCACAAATTATCAATTTGCTCATGGATCTGCAGGCTGAGCGTAAACTTTCTTATTTGTTTATCTCGCATGACCTTTCGGTTGTGGAGCATATCTCCGATGACGTCGGCGTGATGTATTTGGGCAATTTGGTCGAGCTCTCCACTAAAAAAGAGATCTTCCTTAACCCATTGCATCCTTACACCCAGGCTTTGCTGAGCGCAGTACCTGTGCCCGACCCGACCGTAAAGGTAGAGCGGATAATTTTGGAAGGAAGCATTCCTTCGCCGGCAAATCCGCCTTCAGGCTGCAAATTCCATACACGCTGCCGA
>DICP01000033.1:5074-9416 GCA_002417685.1 Candidatus Mesolinea sp. UBA5823 | reverse complement strand
ATGGCAGCAAGACCCAAGCAATATGATGATGACGACGGCCGTGTGATTTGTAACATGGACGTAGACGGCATGCCCTGGCATGACAAACGCATCCGCCGAGAGAAGAAAGAGCAACAACGAGTGATTGCCGCTGGCCAGACCGACCGCGAGCAAATGACTAAAGCTGAAGCACGTCAGTTTACCTTCCACGCTATTCTGGCTGGCATGCTGATTGCTCTTGTTTTTTCTGCAGCGTGGGTGTTGTTTATCCTCTTCTGTACGCAGGTTTGGTTCCGCTAATTCCAACGAGATTTTCTAAGGAGCAGCAACAGCATTAATTGCTTTGTTACTTGAAGGACCGAAAATAAAAAGTGAACCCACTTCGATGGGTTCTTTTTTTTCGATTCTGGATCTGTGTTGTAACCCTGAAGAGAGTTAGTACAAATGAGAATAGTGATTTATGTTAATTATTAATGAAGACAAAATCATTTACAATAAATGTCTTTTTGGTAAACTTTATGTTAAACTGCCAGAAAAATAAAAAAGGATATTATTATGAAATGTCCACGTTGTGGTTCAACCGATGTGAATGTCCAAATTGTTTCGGAAACAGAAATTAAAACCAAGAAGAAGAGCGTTTGGTATTGGATTTTTGTTGGGTGGTATCTTGAGCCGATCTTATGGATTTTCCTCACGTTGCCCAAGCTGATTTGGGAGCTGATTAAACCCAGGCGCTATAAGGTGGAGACTAAAACGCGCGAAATTGCCGTTTGTCAAAACTGCGGTAAGACTTGGACTGTGTAAAGCTTGCATTTACTGGATTTATCGTTTTTTTCTGCACTGATCTGATGTTGCAGCAGTTTGAATTTATGTTAAAATAAAGCTCACATACTGGGGCATGGTGCAACGGCAGCACACCGGACTTTGAATCCGTGGATCTAGGTTCGAATCCTGGTGCCCCAGCCTGAAAACCGTGAAAGCTGATTCTGACCCTTATCATTCATCCTTTCCGGCGTGCGGCCGAAGAAAAAGGCTTGCTCGCTGGTTTTTCCTTGGGAGTAACTCATGAAAATCGCATCCATCCTTCTGGCGGCTGGCCAGGGTACGCGCATGCATTCCAAAATCCCGAAAGTCCTTCATCCTGTAGTTGGCAGACCCATGATTTTTTATGCCGTCGAGGCTGTCCAGGGGTTAGTAAATTTGCCGCCAGTGGTGATTGTTGGCTATGGGAGTGATGCTGTGAGGCAAGCTCTCAGCGGTGCTGGTTTTGAGGTGCAGTTTGCCCTGCAAGAGCAGCAATTAGGGACGGCTCATGCCATCAGCTGTGCCCAATCGCTTCTGGAAAAGCAGGCAGATCAGGTCTTAGTAACTTGTGCCGATATGCCCTTATTACAGGAAGAAACGCTTCAACGCCTCGTAACCTTACATGCCCAAAGTGGGGGCGTGATGACCATGACGAGCGTGATTGGCGAGGTGCCACGCGGGTTTGGGCGAGTTGTACGCAACGAACACGGAGGTGCAAGCGCCATTGTGGAAGAAGCTGTTGCTACCCCGGAGCAGCTTGCTATCCGTGAGTATAACGTCTCTGCATACTGCTTTGAGGCAGCCTGGCTATGGGAAAATTTGAAGCGGATTAAACCCTCTGCAAAGAAAGAATATTACCTCACTGACCTGGTTGAAATTGCTGTTAAACAAGGATATAAAGTGGAGACACTGGTTTTGCCAGATCCTGCGGAGGCTTTGGGTATCAACACCCGGGTGGACCTCGCTGCAGCGGAACATGCCATGCGCCTGCGCATCAACCAGCGCTGGATGTTAGCCGGAGTAACCTTGCTGGACCCAGCCACGACGACGATCGAGGTGGGTGTGACCATTGGGCAAGATACGACAATCTACCCGAATACGGCTTTGCGTGGCAGCACGGTTATTGGGGAGGATTGCCACATTGGGCCTGACACTACTCTGATGGATACTGAGGTAGGTGACGCTACTCTCATTCAGAATTCAGTGGCGGAATACGCCCGCGTGGGAAATTATGTCTCTATTGGTCCCTTCTGCCATCTCCGCAAAGGAGCGGTTTTGATGGATGGCGTGCACATGGGCAATTTTGGTGAAGTGAAGGCATCTACCTTAGGGGAAAACGTCAAAATGGGACATTTTTCCTATATAGGTGATGCGAAAGTGGGATCAAATGTAAATATCGGGGCGGGCACGATTACCTGCAATTTTGACGGCGAGAAGAAAAACCTTACTGAAATTGGTGAAAATGCTTTTATTGGGAGTGACACAATGCTGGTTGCACCGGTAAAGATTGGAAAAAATGCCAGAACCGGTGCAGGTTCTGTGGTCACACATGACGTACCGGATAATGAACTGGTGTATGGGGTACCTGCAAGAGAGGCGAAAGAGAAGAAATGAACATAGAAGTTTGGCTGTGGATTGCGTTTGCTGTGGCGTTAGGGCTGGAATTGTTGAATTCGGCAGCATTTTCGGCTTTTAAACACGCCCGCTTGCCGTATTTAATTAGCCTGCGTGAAAAAGAACCGGGCGGCGTGGATAAAACTATTGCGTTGATGGAGCAGCCCGGATTACATACTGCGCTGCGCATAGGATTAACATTAACGCACTTTTTAACTGCAGGCATCTTGGCTTACAACCTGATTCTCGTTGAGGCGCTGGGCTCTGATTGGGTACGCGTAGGCATTTGGTTGTTTGCACTGCTTTTGATCTTGGTTGTAGAGTTTATGATTGAGCGCAACATCTTAAAATCCCCCGAAGAAGCAATCGTGAATATCTCTGGCACGGCTGGAGTAATCGCTGCTTTCCTTTCCCCACTTTCCAAGCTCATGTTGAACATCTTGGGTGAACATGCGGAGAAAATGAAGCTCTCGGTGACGGATGACGTATTACGGGATTGGGTGGAAGTTGGCGAACCAGAGAGCAACTTGGAAAAAGGGGAGCGCGAGATGATCTATTCAATATTTCGCTTTGGCGAAATCTTAGCC
The DNA here is from genome assembly GCA_002417685.1 of Candidatus Mesolinea sp. UBA5823. Lineage (GTDB taxonomy): Bacteria > Chloroflexota > Anaerolineae > Anaerolineales > Anaerolineaceae > Mesolinea. The sequence goes on along the minus strand of DICP01000033.1, from coordinate 6,432 downwards.
AAGGACGTAATGGTGCCTCGTATTGACGTTTTAGCCCTGGATATCAACACGACGATTAGTGAAGCCCGGCAGGAATTCATCAAGGCGGGGCACTCGCGCGTACCAATTTATGAGGATACCATCGATAATGTGGTTGGGCTGCTCTATGCTAAGGACTTACTCAGCGTTGTGGACGGTAATGACACCATTGCCCAGCAGCGCAGGCTATTACGGCCGGCTTATTTTATCCCAGAGACTAAGAAAGTGGACGAACTGCTCACCGAGATGCAATCCCGTGGAGTGCATATGGCTGTGGTTGTAGATGAATATGGCGGCATGGCTGGTGTGGTCACACTTGAGGATATTATGGAAGAGATTGTAGGCGAGATTCGCGATGAATATGACCAAAGCGAAGAGCAAATTGTGGAGAAAATCAGCGAAGATGAGTATCTCTTTTTAGGACGTGCCACCATTGATGAAGTCAATGAGATAACAGGTTTGCATCTCTCTAAAGAACATGCCGATACATTAGGCGGCTTGATTTACAGCCGATTAGGACGCGTGCCGCAGCCAGGTGAGGTCGTTTATGAAAGTGGCGCCGAGATCACCGTAGAAAAAGTGGTCGCTCGGCGCATCCTTAAAGTACGCGTGCACCTGCTGCCATCGGGAGAAATGACACAAGAAATTGAGGCAGATAATGCTAACATCCACTGAAAAACAAAATTTGATTAAGCAAGCAATGGCAGCCCGCGAGCAAGCTTATGCCCCCTATTCGCATTATACCGTAGGCACGGCGGTTCTCACTGCGGAAGGAAATGTTTACACGGGCTGTAACATCGAGAATGCAGCATATCCCTCTTCGATGTGCGGCGAACGTGTCGCGATATTCAAAGCCGTCTCGGAAGGGCGCCGTAATATTGTCGCTATCGCAGTCGTAACGCGGAATGGCGGTTCTCCATGTGGTGGCTGCCGGCAAGTTATGCGCGAGTTTGGCGGCGATAGGATGGAAGTGCTCATTGCCGATGCGCATGGAAACTTGCTCGATGAAATGACTTTGGCAGAATTGCTGCCACGCTCCTTTGGCCCGGAGGACCTGGAGCAGGGATAAGCTGAGGATTTTTCGTTGGACAGATGGCTGAGCAGCGCAACCGCACCTTTCACGCCCAAGCGGTGGTTTTACGCCACGTCGAGTATGGTGAAGCCGACCGCATACTGACGCTTTTTTCGCTCGAGCGGGGGAAGTTCCAAGCAATTGCCAAGGGCGTCCGCAAAATAAAATCACGCAAAGCGGGACACTTAGAGCCTATCACCTATGTTTCTCTCTTTCTGGCTGAAGGGCGAAACTTAGCCATCATCACCCAAGCTGAAACGATACGCAA
>DICP01000033.1:0-5008 GCA_002417685.1 Candidatus Mesolinea sp. UBA5823 | reverse complement strand
CGCCTCGAGGATGATCCCGAACCGCTCACCAGCTTACACTATTACGAGGTGCAACTTTTGGCTGTGCTTGGCTTTCGACCAGAGCTAAATAAGTGCGTGGCGTGCGGCAAAAAGATCGAGCCGGTGGATCAATATTTTTCACCTAAGCTGGGCGGTGCGCTCTGCCCAAATTGCAACGCCAAAGATGCACAGGCTTGGCGTGTTTCTATGCCGGCGCTTAAGTATTTTCGCTTCTTCCAGCGCTCAGCTTATAGTCAGGTGCGCGGACGTGTCATCCCACCGCAAGTCGAGCCGGAACTCAAGGCGCTGTTGGAGCGATATTTTACCTATCTGTTAGAGTATGGGCTGCGCACACCAAAATTTATTCAAGCCGTTTCCTAGTTCATTGCAACAAGTTAGCAAAATTGCTCTCTAATTGCAATGGAATTTCCATAATTCTTTAGGAATGTTTTTTTTGCATACAAACTGAGGACTTTCAGTTTGGAACAGTAAATCCTTAATTATTGTAAGTGCCTAAGGGGTATAATCTGAACGTTAAATCAATCATAAGGAATGCTCATGATACCTTCCGCTCAAAAACCGCTTGATTTTCAATCCATTATGTTTGCTCTGCAAACCTATTGGGCTAAGCAAGGCTGCCTGATTTGGCAGCCCTATTACTCCCAGGTAGGTGCCGGCACAATGAACCCAGCGACTTTTTTGCGTGTTCTTGGTCCGGAGCCTTGGAAAGTAGCCTACGTAGAGCCTTCCGTGCGCCCGGATGATGGGCGCTATGGTGTGAACCCAAACCGCCTGCAGCAACACTACCAATTCCAGGTTATTCTCAAGCCTGACCCTGGCAACCCCCAGGAACTTTACCTCGATTCACTGCGTGCACTCGGCGTGGATCCGTATGAGCACGATATCCGCTTTGTGGAAGATAACTGGGAATCCCCGGCTCTCAGCGCCTGGGGGCTGGGCTGGGAAGTGTGGCTGGATGGGCAGGAAATCACCCAATTCACCTATTTTCAGCAAGCCGGCGGGGTCAATTTAGAGATCCCTTCGGTTGAAATCACCTATGGGTTGGAGCGCATTGCTATGGCACTGCAACGCGTGCACGATTTCAAATTAATTCAGTGGAACCCTGAGCGTACTTATGGCGATGTGAATCAGGTGGCAGAGCGGGAGCACTCTACCTATTACTTTGAAGTAGCTAATGTAGCTCGCTTGCGGGAGATGTTCAATCTCTTTGACGAAGAAGCACGTTTGGCGCTGGAGCGTAAGCTGGTGCTGCCAGCGTATGATTATGTGATTAAGTGCTCGCATACCTTTAATGTCTTAGATGCACGCGGTGCCGTTGGCTTTACTGAGCGCCAGGCGCTGTTTGCAGAGATGCGTGATCTTTCTCGCCAGGTGGCACAAGCTTATTTAGCACAACGCGAAGAAATGGGTTTTCCTTGGTTATCAGCGAGCCAAGCAGCGCAAGAAGCAGTCATCGAACCCCCTTTGCCTCAACCGCACACTGAGACAGCAGATTTGCTTCTGGAAATTGGCACGGAAGAGCTACCTACAGGCGATTTGGACACNNAGGATTTGCAAACTCAACAAGCTGACCGAGTGGTCGTGGTGAAAGGTCCCCCTGCTGAGCGCGCTTTTGATGTCACGGGCAAACCTACCAAGGCGGCTGAGGGCTTTGCGCGCAGCCGCGGCGTGGAAGTTAGTGCGCTTAAGGTGCAAACTGTGGAAGGTGGAGATTACGTTGTAGCGGAAGTGCTGGAGAAAGGTCAATCCGCAGCGGCTATTCTTGCACAGTCCTTGCCCGAGCTTTATAGCAATATTCGTTTTACCAAGAGCATGCGCTGGAACCAAACTGGCATGGCATTTTCCAGACCGGTACGCTGGTTGGTTGCACTTTTAGAGGAGGATGTGATCCCGTTCAGTTTTGCCGGCTTGTGGAGCGGGCGCACAACGCGTGGGTTGCGTTTTTCGGAGCAGCCCAGCAAAGAACTGCACCGCCCAGCAGATTATTTCGATTACATCACTTCTCAAGGCATCGTGCTGGATCCGAAGCAGCGCCAGGCGATGATTTGGGAGCAAGCCCAGCACCTTGCCCAGAGCGTGGGCGGAAAATTAGCTGATGACCCTGACTTGCTTAGGGAAGTGACGAACTTAGTTGAACGCCCTACAGCCATGTTGGGCAGCTTCGAAGAACGCTACATCCAGAACCTGCCACCGGAAGTTTTGATTGGTGTGATGCGTAAGCATCAACGCTACTTTCCCGTAGTTGATACCGAGGGTAACTTGCTGCCGCACTTCGTCTTCGTGCGTAATGGCGATGAGCGCTACCAAGAAGTGGTAGTAGATGGCAACCTACAAGTGATCCACGCCCGCTTCGCAGATGCAGAATTTTTTATCCAAGAAGATAAGCAAAAAAAGCTGGAAGAATTTATTCCCAAGCTCAGCCAGCTCATTTTTCAGATAGATTTGGGTTCGATGCTCGATAAAACCCGGCGTATTCAACAGTTGGTCAAAGCGATTGGTCAACGCCTTAGCCTTTCGGAACCAGAACAGATGATCGTAGACCGCACAGCAGAGCTATGTAAAGCTGACCTGGCAACATCAATGGTAGTTGAGATGACTGAACTGCAAGGGGTGATGGGGCGTTTTTATGCTAAGCTCAGTGGTGAGCCAGAGGATGTAGCTGAAGGCATTTTCGAGCACTATTTACCGCGTAATGCTGAAGACCGCCTGCCAGAAGGCAAACCGGGAACATTCGTCGGCATTGCTGACCGGTTAGACTCCATTGCTGGTTTATTTGCTGTTGGCTTAGCGCCTACCGGCAGTAAAGACCCATTTGCTCTGCGGCGCGCGGCGTTGGGCTTGGTGCAGCTCCTCATCGGCAAAGGCTTGGAGTTCGACTTAAATTGGGGACTTACCCAAGCTGGCAAGTTGCTGCCAGTGAATTTTGGTGAGGATGACAAGTCCGCAGCCTTAGAATTTATCACTGGGCGGCTGCGCGGCTTGATGCTCGAGCGCGGCTATCGCTATGACGTGGTCGATGCAGTCTTGCACCGCCAGGCAGCTAACCCAGCCAAAGCGCAGGGGTATATTGATACGCTGAGTGCGTGGGTGGCACGCCCGGATTGGATGAACATCTTGCCAGCATACAGCCGCTGCGTGCGCATTACGCGAGACCTAGACCAGAAGTTTTCTATCCAAGAAAAACTCTTTGTGGAGCCTGCAGAGAAAGACCTCTTTGCCGCCTTGCTAAAGGCGCAGCGCGCTTTGGCTGGCAATGAAGACCTCGATAGGGCTTTAGAGCAAGTGGAATTGATGGTTCCGGTGATTAACACTTTCTTCGATAGCGTGTTGGTGATGGCAGAAGACACCGCTATACGCCAAAATCGGCTAGGCTTGTTGCAGGAAATTGTGGCTCTGCTGAGTGATAAAGTTGATCTTTCCGCTTTGGAAGGGTTCTAAGATTAAAAAACGCTCCAATAAAGTCGGAGCGCAAACAGAGATTATGCAACTGATCAGCCAGCGCTGATCAGTTGTTTTATTTTTTCCAAGCCTTCTGCTAAGGTTTTGCCCAGGTAGATACCGCCCAACTCAGTACGCTCACTCTCGTTTTCATCAAAGTAATGACCGGCGTAAGCTAAGCGTGGTTTGCCGCGCAAGTTAGCGAGTTTTTCCGCAAACCCGCGCATCTGATAGGCTGTGCTTTCTTGATTGACCGCCAATACGATTAGCTTGGGGCGCACCTGCGCAGCATAATCGAGCAGATCCTCGACGGGTAGGTCTGGGCCGAGGTATTCAACGAAATAACCTTCCTGCCGTAGCAGAATTGCAAACATCAGTGCAGCTAACTCGTGACCTTCATCTGGACCGCAGCCGACTAAGATAAGCGCACCTTCTTTAGCAGCAGGCAGATTCTGCATGATGGCGAGCAATCTACCTTTGATTAAATTCGAAGCCATATGTTCGGTAGCGATGCGGATTTCTCCACGATACCACGCCTCACCAACAAGTTCCATTGCTGGGGCAATTACTTCCTGAAAAATAGTCAGAAGGTCAAAATACTTCTGGACTTCTTCGAAGATGGCATTGACCCGTTCTTCGTTATGCGCTATCAGCGCACCAAAGAGCATTTCTGCGTAATCTCGAGCAGGGCGCGGCGGATTGGGCTTGGGTGCCTGGGGGGCTGCAGTTTGAATCGTCTCGGGCCATTCCCCATTGGCACGCATTTGTTTAAATTCCTCAGCTACTTCACTGATGCTCTTACCAGAATCTAACTTGCGCTGCACCCAAAGAAGAAGCTGGATATCGCGTTCGGAGTAAAGGCGGTAACCATTGGGCATTCGCATGGGTGTGAGCAAGTCATAACGCCGCTCCCAGGCGCGCAAGGTTACCGGTTTGATGCCCGTGCGTGCATGAACAACCTTAATGGTATAAAACGGCTCGTCTGAGTAAGTGCCTATTGAAGTCATGCAAATATCATCCTTTGCAACTCAATTGTACAAGATGACATCTTTAGCAGCAAGCTAAATCACCAAAAGTGGAATTAATATAGTCCAATTATTTATTTTTACCTCATTAACCGCTCAAACATCGGGGTTATCTTTCTGGTTGAAGAGTTGTTCCCAGCGGTGCACTTCTTCCTGGCTGAGCGGTTTATCTGCTTCGGTGATTGGCGCTTGGCTTAGTGCCTCAACCAGCTGGCGGGCAAACATATCTGAAGGTATTACACGCATGTGAAGCGGGCGGGCAGCGGCTTGCACCATGCGGTCTGAGCTCACCAAGGTGTCATTACGAACCCGGCTGCCTTGTTTGTGTAGGTGGGCAGCAATGGCAGCATCGGCAGTTCGCGGTGAGGGCACAAAAACAGCTTTCACCGCTCCAAAGATATGCTCACCGGACTGCCCTGGGGCAGCGCGGTCAAAAAAGGCTAGCACATGATCGCGTTTGACACGGCAAAATTGAATAAGCAGGTCGATGAGGGCTTGTTCATCATCGAGGTCTGCCAAAGAGA
>DICP01000123.1:2717-8004 GCA_002417685.1 Candidatus Mesolinea sp. UBA5823 | reverse complement strand
GTACGGTCAACGCGACGGACAGTTAAAGGTGTTAACTTATAGACTAGTTTTTCCTGAGGAGAAGAATCCTCGATGTTATAGTTGAGTAGTCCTCCCCATCCTAAGCGAATTCCTAAAACCTCATCATCTTCTTCAGCTGCATTTAATACTACGGATTTTATAGCTAAATTTAGCCCAGGGACGTCGCCGCCACCGGTTAATATCCCAATGCGTTTTTTTGCCATACAATAAAGCCTCCTAATTAATAATCTTAATCTTCAATTAATGGTTTTGGACTTTCCATTGCCCACCAGCGTGTCCATTCTAACCCAATCAGTGCGACTATAGGTAATAGTACGCTCACCACAGTAGACTCAGTTGAGGACCAGTTTTGGGTGTTTTGGAAATCAGTCCAAAATCTGTTAAGCAAAATCAAAAATACAGTCCAACTAATTATTTTACCCCCAATTTTCCATTTCTCATCTAAAAACTCGAAAAAGAGGAAAAGACTTGGCCATACCAACAAAAGATAAACCGCTGAACTGGTTGGGTTAAGAAAACTAATCAAATTCAAAGTAAGTAAAGCTTTCCAGCGAATTTGGCGTTCTCCGCTTTCGGGTAAGCCATACCACTCAACAAGTAACATAAAGAGAGTCAATACATGCAAGCTAATGGCTAACGGCTGGTAGGCACCCGGGAAAAAGGCAGCCATACGCATCAGCGGGGTATCAATCCAGCTTAAATCTGGATGAACTTGAACAAAATTAGCAAACCATTCTGGAATCCAGCCAGGAAAAAGAATCAACGATGTCACCAACAGGAAAGCTAAGCCCGTAAGATAAATCGAAAGGAAACCACTATCCCGCCGAGAGCCTAACCAAATTGCAAAGAATACTGCCAAAATGAGGCTCAGCGGGAATATGCCGAAACTAAGTAAAAAATAAATTCCTGCAGCTGTGCTTCTCCCCTCTAGGCCTTTCTTAGTGCCTAAGATCATGAAAAATACATAGAGCGGCAGAACGCTGGCGTTAAGAATGAGTTTGAAACAAGGATAAGATAACGTAATCAGAAGGGCGATAAGCACTTTTTCAATAGGGTGAAAGCGTACGCCAGCCAAATCGAACCCAAACCATACGCAGAAAAACAGCGCTAAGGTCGTGATTGTCATCCAAATAGCCCTGGCAACCAGGTAAGGAAGAAAACTAAATGGCAGAAAGAGGATTAGGTTCCATACAAGGTCCAAGTAATGCCCTTGGCTGAAATCATCTTCGGTGTATCCATAAGTTTCCCAGAGGGCTTGGGTTTGCTCAAAGACTTCACGATCATAAGGTGAAGTCCCTTCGGTCATCCATTGCTTGGCTGCCACCCAACGCGGGGCAAATTCATCCTGATGAACAAACTGCTCAGAAAGGTTCAGGTTTAGGAAAACTAAACCTACCACGCCAGCAATGGCGAGTAGTGATATCCAGTAGTGAGCAGTTTTTCTGAGAAATAACATATAAACCTTAATTCATCTCAAATCAGGCGGATTTTAACCGTCACGAACTCAGCAGTCAAACTCACGTTTACTCAACCTATCGTATTGATTTACAGGATTATAACCTTGATAAAGATTAACTTAGACCAAGGTGGTATAATATTTATAAAAAGAGTATAAAATACATCCTCTTTGAGGATATACCCTTAATAAACACGCAATTATTGGAACAATCTATACCTATTTTCGTTTTTATAATATCCAAGCAAGAAAAGGATGAGAACACGGTTTATGTCTATTCCTGTAGAGAAAGTTCTCTTATGGTTTTTTAGTCAAGTTCAATATATTAACAGTTTATATGGATTTGATTAACATTTAAAAAACACTTGAAAATGACAAAAAAATATTGTACCCTATGCGTAATGTAAAAATGCACTAGAAAAGGTGATGAGACTGAATGGCGAGAATTATTAAAGTTAACGATGTTTTAGATGACGAGCGCGATTCCTCGGCTCTCGAAAGGCTACTGGAATTCGGCCGCAAGAAAAAATATGTCACCTATGATGACATCTTGCATTTCTTCCCCGATGCAGAACAAGATTTAGACCAGCTCGAGGAAGCTTATACAGCTTTACTCGGTGCAGGCATTAGCTACACGGAAGAAGACAGCGTTATCGAAGAACCAAGCGAGGAAGATCTCTCAGAAAACATCGAGGATGAAGAGGAAGTAGCGTTCGATGATTTAGCCAATATCGATACAGATGATACGATTGGCTTATATTTAAAAGAAGTTAGTCGTGTCCCTTTACTTAGTGATATTAACGAAGAAAGAGCGTTAGCCATACGCATCGAACGCGGTAAATTCGCACGCGAAGAATTAGCCCGAGGTAACGTCAGCCCAAAGCGGCGCTTGGAATTGCGTCAGCAAATTGAAGACGGCTGGCAAGCCCGTGAACACCTGATTACTGCCAATTCTCGGTTGGTAATCAGCGTCGCTAAAAAGTATATGGGTCGCGGTGTACCCTTCTTAGACCTCATTCAGGAAGGAAATATCGGCTTGATCCGCGCGACCAAAAAGTTTGAATACCAACGCGGGCATAAGTTCAGCACGTATGCCACCTGGTGGATTCGCCAGGCTGTTACGCGGGCAATTGCTGATCAAGGACGCACGATTCGCGTCCCAGTGCACATGGGCGACCAAATCAACAAGCTCCTGCGCACACAGCACCAGCTAACCCAAAAATTAGGGCGCGAACCAACCGTCGAAGAAATGGCAGAAGCATTAGAGGTGCCTCCCAAAAAAGTCGAGAATATGATCCAGGTAGCTCGTCGGCCGCTTTCACTCGAAACACCAACCGACGACGAAGAGGATTCAGTTCTAGGCGACTTTATCGAAGATGACGAAGCACCACCGCCGGATGACACTGCAACCTACAACTTATTGCGGGAGCATCTCGAAGAGGTGTTGGAAACACTTCCACCACGGGAAGTCCGCATCTTGCAGCTGCGCTATGGGCTTCAGGATGGTCAAGCATACACCCTCGAGGAAGTAGGCCGAAAGATGGGCGTAACCCGCGAGCGGGTACGGCAAATTGAAGCGCAAGCCCTCCAAAGACTCCGTCACCCAAGCGTACGGCGTAAATTGCGCGACTACTTAGGTGAATAACATGCCATCTCAAATTACAGCTGGGTATATTCCTAGCTGTAGTTTTATTGTGGCTAAGTAAATGAAAGAAGCCGTATAAAGATAGGATCGTTATGACAGAAAATTCCCAAAACACGCATCCCATAAAAGCAGAACCGCAAGAGGAGACACAGCCTATCAAAACTAAACCAGAAACGCGTCTCCCCTCTCAAGCAGACCAAACTCCCGAACAAATCCAATCGGAAGCCGCAGTTCCAGTCCAGAGCGCTCCGGATTGGTTGATTGAATTTGCCAGCCAAAAAGGTTCAAGTGCCTCACACATCAGTCCAGAAGAAGATACCCGCGAGATTAAAGTGAGCCAGGTTCCCGAACCCTCTTTACTTCAGGAGGATACTCAGCCAATCAGCACGGCGTCAGCAGTGAGCACGGCTACTGCTGCTTGGGCAAGCGAAGAATTTCCATCGCCCCCAACGGAACAGGAACAAGGCATTACCTCTGCTCAAGAGACAACTGAGCCATTAGGAGCAGAGACCGTCCCCAGCCAGGAAAAACAAATTCGAGAAGACTTTACCAGCGCCTTGGATGCCCAACAGTACCCGCGAGCGCTCCAATTACTTGAGCTTCATTCTCACGATGCTGCCATCCGCGTTGAAGCACTGCGCATTCTACGCTCCCGTCTGACACTCAAACCCGCAAGTAAGCCATTATGGGAGATCTACGCTGCCTTAAATGCTCAAGAAAATCAACCTGCGCTGGCGGATAAAGCCCAGCAAACTGCAAACTATCTCAATAAATTAGAGGGGAAGTAACCCAATGGAACAATCGTTGGTACTGGTCAAACCGGATGGCGTACAACGCGGATTGATCGGTGAGGTCATCACCCGCCTAGAAAACCGCGGCTTGCGCTTAGTCGCTGCCCGCTTTATGTGGGTCAATACGGAATTAGCGGAAAAGCACTACGCAGTGCACGCCGGCAAACCCTTTTATGCACCACTGATCACGTTCATTACCTCCTCACCAGTAATGGCAATGGTCTGGGAAGGTCCAGATGCAATCGCTGCAATCCGTCAAACCTTCGGTAAAACCCGCGGGACAGAAGCCGACCCGGGTACCCTGCGGCATGATTTTGCACTGCAGGCACGCTATAACATCGTCCACGCATCCGATTCTCCTGAGACAGCCGCATTCGAAATCGCACTTTGGTTCAAACCGGAGGAAATCGTTAGTTGGCAACGTGACATTGAGAAATGGATATACGAATGAGTAATAAATCTATTGGTTCTTACGTTTCAGTTTATAAAGCCGAAGGTCAGCTGGAGGGCGAAATGGTTAAAGCTTTCCTCGAAGCGCAAGGCGTTCCAGCCTTACTCAGCCAAGATACTGTCGGGAAAATCTACGGTTTGACGGTTGGAAATCTGGGGGAAGTGGATGTGCTCGTTGCGTCTGTTGATGAAACGAAGGCTCGCGAACTGCTCCGCGCAATGGAATCGGGTGAATACGCTAACGAAATCTTGGTGAGTGATGCCGGCTCAAACGAGAAACTTGACGCCCAGTCCCAGCCCGAAGAAGCGGAACTAAAAAAACGTAAACGGGTTTTGTTTCTTTGTACAGGTAACTCCGCCCGCAGCCAAATGGCTGAAGCCGTTGTCAACAATGACCTCTGGGACCGCTGGATTGCAGTTAGTGCCGGCACAAAACCCACCGGTTACGTGCACCCCTATGCTTTGGCAGCACTTGAGGAAGCTGGCATTTTCCACCAAGGTGAATCTAAGTCGGTCGAGCTGTTTAAAGGACAGAGCTTCGACCTCATCGTTACGGTATGTGATCAAGCACGGGAGGCTTGCCCGCTATGGCTCGGTCCGGAAAAGCGCATTCATGTCGGCTTCGAGGATCCAGTTGCTGTGCAGGGCACAGAAGAAGAAAAGATGGCTGCTTTTCGGAATACGCTTAAATTGATCCGTGCCGCGATTCCGGCAGTATTGAAGGAATTCGAAAACGAAGCTTAGCACCCAGAGCTTATGTCTCCTTTGAAGAGTGCTGAAGATGATAATACTTTGTTCTCGCCGGTCTCCTGAGAGTGAAGCCTACCCCATGGGTACCGAGCGAGGAACTTGACCGAAGCGCTCCCTTATTCCAAGCATTTATGATCACTGAGTGTCTAAAGTGGTTAGTTAGCCTCTTATATA
>DICP01000123.1:0-2658 GCA_002417685.1 Candidatus Mesolinea sp. UBA5823 | reverse complement strand
GATTACATTATAAGAACGCCATGAAAATCAGACGAAGACAGAAGCTCGGCGTGGTGCTCATCATCGTCACCTTAGTTCTGAGCGCTTGTGGTAGTGATTTATCCTCCACCCTTTCAGTCTCTCCAACACCAAACAGCACACAGACCACTATCCCCACAACCACAAGACCTCAGGAAACCTTTTCTCCGAGCGAACCACTCCCAGCTGACGAGCTGCGTCTGACAGATGGCGATCAGGCATTAGAATTTGGTGACTATGAAGCCGCCTTGAAGGCTTACCAAGCCGGCGCCACTGCCACTTCCGCCGTATTACGCGCTGCCAGCCTCTATGGGCAAGCCCTTACCTATATGAAGCAAGGGGATCTCTTTCAAGCAAAACCGCTCTTGGAAGAACTCATCGCGACCTATCCGGAGAGCTTACCCGCCCAACGAGCCTATTTCCTTCAAGCCCAAGCAGCATTGCAAGAAGACTATCCGGAAGCTGCTATTTCTGCCTGGCTGGCATACTTAGACGTTCGCCCCGGCGTTCTGGATGGTTATGTCTATGAACAGATTGGCGATCAGTACACTGCAATTGGTGACTATGCGCAGGCGCTGGAGGCTTATCGCACAGCCTACTTAGCCAATACACAAGCTGACACTACAGATTTGGGCATAAAACTCGGCAGGACTTACACCGCTTTAGGGCAACCAGATGCCGCTGTCGGGATTTATCAGGACCTCTATGGCAAGTCGGATAACATTTACCTGGAGGCTCAGCTCGATTTCCTGCTTGGGCAAGCTATGCTTGCTGCTGGGAATACTGAACAAGCTTACAGTTATTTCCAGCATGCCGTCAATAACTACCCCGAGACTTATGATGCTTATTCGGCTCTTCTCGCCCTGCTCGATGCCGATCAGCCTGTTGATGACCTCCAACGCGGCTTAATCAACTACTTCCGCGGTCAATATGACTTGGCGGATGAAGCCTTTACGCGCTACTTACAGAGCGATGGGCAAGAAAAGGACAAAGCACTCTACTATCAAGCATTAACAGCACGAGCTAAAGGGGTAGAGATGTTGGGCTTAGCCTCCGAGGAGCGCTTAGCCTACAATCAGCAGGATGGCACACCATACGATCAAAAGGCTATAACGCTTTGGAAAGAACTGGTTGAAACCTACCCCCAAAGCAGCTACGTGGTGCACGCCATTGAAGACATCGTCTACACCCAGCAAGCCTATATGAACAAACCTCAGGTAGCTGCTCAAACAGCCTTAGAATACGTTTCTGCACAACCCTTAGCTAGCTATGCCCCGAGCGTGCTTTTTTCTGCAGGACGCAATTATGAAATCGCTGGGATGTTACCTGAGGCTGCACAATTGTGGGATCGTGTAGCGCAGAGTTATCCTTCTTCAGACCAATCTTTTCAAGGTGCATTTTTTGCTGGCATTCTACATTACCGGATGAACGACCCAGAGGCTGCAAATACCTCATTGAACCGGGCTTTGCTGTTAGCCATCGAACCTTTGGAAACAGCTAGTGCCTACCTTTGGTTGGGTAAGGTCAGCCAAAAACAAGGAGATAATAACCAAGCTAAACAATATTGGCAATTAGCGGCGGCAGCGGACCCTTATGGTTATTATGGGTTGCGCGCGCAGGAAATCCTGGAAAATTGGCCAGTTTTCACCGCTCCGAGCACACCAAACTTTGTAATAGACTTGGAAGCTGCGCGCGATGTTGCTGCTGCTTGGCTGCGTACTTCTTTTGATCTTTCTCCGCAGGTGGATTTGGACTACAGTGCCGATCTGGCAAACGATTCCCGTTATGTACGCGGAATTGAATTTTGGAGCCTGGGTATGTATTCAGAAGCCCGATGGGAATTTGAATCCCTGAGGAACGACTACCGCACGGATGTGATCAACACCTTCCGCTTGATGAAAACATTTCTCGATCATGGTTTTTACACTTCCGCGATTCAAGCCAGCGAATCTATCCTGCAACTCACAGGTTACAGCGACCTTGCTGTGGCAGATCAGGTGCCCTCTTATTTTTACCTCATCCGTTATGGTGCATACTACCTCCCTTGGGTGCAAGCTGCTGCAGAGACTTACGATATACCAATTCTGCTTCTGTTTAGTGTAATTTATCAGGAAAGCCGCTTCCAAGCTTACGTGGAATCCTCCGCCGGTGCACAAGGTTTGATGCAGCTCATGCCAGCCACGGCTGCCCAAATTGCCAGCGAAATCAACTATCCGCCTAATTTTAGCGAGGAAGATTTAGTTGTACCGCTCTATAACCTCATGTTGGGGACCAATTACCTTAGCCGCCAGCTGTATGTGTTTGACGGCGACACTTATGCTGCTTTAGCTGCTTATAATAGCGGGCCAGGGAATGCCTTGGAATGGAAAGAAATTGCAGGTGATGACCCCGATTTGTTTCTCGGCTCTGTGCGCTACCTGGAATCGCGTGATTATATTCGCAGCATTGCCGAGATCTTCGCCCAATATGTACGGATTTATTGCAAATAACAGTATCACGAGGGTGTTGAAAATGTCCATAATATTCAAGAAGAACACAATATGTTCATAAACTGCACTGCAAACCCCACCCCTTTGATTCCCCTCCCCAGCGTCTCGTTTCAGTGTAAAACTTTCCGTCCGATGCTGGTGAGGGGAAAGA
>DICP01000117.1 GCA_002417685.1 Candidatus Mesolinea sp. UBA5823 | reverse complement strand
GTTCATACACGCACCGTAAGGCAATCGGTTTGAGTGCCGGTCCGGAAAGTCCACCAGTTCGGTTACTCAGGACTGGCTTAGTGGCTATAGCATCAATCAACATTGCAGGCATAGTATTAATTGCGGTGATGGCATCGGCACCTTCTGCCACTACTGCTTGGGCTATTCGGCTGATCTCAGGCACGTTAGGGGCTAACTTGATGCTTATAGGCAGGTTTACAGCTTTGCGTACGGTGCGTGTAACTGCTGCTGCGCTTTCCGCACTTGCAGAAAAAGGTGTGCCAAACTCACTCGCTACGTTGGGGCAGGATATATTCACTTCAATCAGGTCGGGTTCAGCCTCCGCTATAATGCGTGCAACCTCGCCATAATCTTCTAGCCGAGGGGCAAAAATACTGGCAAAGAGCGGCACGCCTAAAGCTGCTAATCGCTGTTTTGTCTCACGCAATAAAGGTATTTCAGCGTGTGCCCCGGGGTTGGTCAGACCGATAGCATTGAGCACGCCATATTCCCAAGAAACCGTAACAGGGTTTGGATGCCCGGCGCGTGCTTCTGGTCCGCAACTCTTAGCGGTAATGGCAGCAGCTCCAGAGAGCGCCACCCGCTCCATCAAGCTGGCGCTGGTGCCTAAGATCCCTGATGCTAATACCAGTGGGTTAGTGAGGTTCATCCCCAAAAAGCTGCAGCTAAGCTCAGGTGTTAGCATGTTCTCCTGCGAGGTAGGCGCGTACTTCCAGATAGGTCGTTTGGTCAAGTTTACCTTGGGCGTAAAGGCGCCCTAAAATTTCTTGCATGGTAAGAACAGAAGAGATTTGAATGCCATGATCCTTGAGTGCTGCTTTGCCGCCTTGTTCGCGATCAACAAGCACTATCGCTTGATGAATATCCAAGCCAGTTGCACGCAAAGTCTCTGCGGCTGTCAGGATCGACCCACCGCTGGTAATAACATCCTCCAATAAGACAGCGCTTTGCCCTGGCTGGAATACGCCTTCTACTGCTTGAGCGGTACCATGTTCCTTAATCTCTTTACGGGGGTAAACCATGGGGCGCTTAAGCTTGGAAGCTGCAATGGCAGCTATGGGCAGAGCTGCATAAGGCACGCCTGCCAGGTAGTCATATTCCATGCCAATTAACTTGTCGATATAGGCATCCACAACCATGTCTAAGACGCTTGGGTATGAGACGAGCCGACGAAGGTCAAGGTAAATAGGCGATTTATTACCCGAAGCTAAAGTAAAACTGCCAAATTTGATGCATCCAGTACTAAATAGACCATCGACCAAATTCCGATAGGGATCATAAGGGGGGAGGTTAAGGTCTAACCGCGTGTTGGTGATCTGATCACGCAAGACCTGTGCAGCACGCCTGGGGTCTTCCGCTCCGATGATGCTGCGCGAAACCGGGATGATCAGCCCCAACTTATCTGAGCGTAAACCGGCGGATAGAGCTTGCTGCAAATCGCCACCTTGGGCACCCACGCCAGGTGCTAAAATCCAACTTTCTGGGCAAATATCGCGCACACGTTGCAACGCTTCGGGCTGGGTAGCACCTACAACCAAGCCGATTTGCTCCGGCGTACCCCAAGTCTTGGAAAGTTGGGCGATGTATTCGTAAAGTGGTGGGGTTCCATAGTTTTGAATGGCGTTAGCCGAAGGATTGGAGGTTTGGCAGAGTAAAAACACAAATTTGTTAGGATCCTCTAAGAAAGGTGCGATGCTATCTTGGCCTAAGTAGGGGTTGAGCGTAACAGCGTCAGCGTTATATTGCGCATATGCCGCGTGTGCGTAAGCTTGGGCAGTAGAACCAATATCACCCCGTTTGAAATCGAGGATTACAGGAATGTCCTCTGGAATTCCCTTGATAATCTCTTGCAATGCGCGCAGACCAGCAGGTCCAAACTGCTCAAAAAAGGCACTGTTGGGCTTATAGCAACAAACTAAATCTGCAGTTTGATCAATGATGTTCTTGCCCCAATCCGAAAGCCTGGTGAAGATATCGCCAGTGGTGGGTAAGAACTTTTCCTGTGGGTCTAACCCCACACACAACAAGCTGTCGTTTTTAGCGATTGCTGTTACCAATTTTTGAATAAAGTACATCAGGCTACCCTCTATGCTTGACCGAGCACAGCGGCTAATAAAGCCATACGAATGTAAAGGCCGTTTTGTACCTGGCGGAAATAAGCAGCACGCGGATCACGGTCCACTTTGTAATGAATTTCACCAACCCGTGGCAATGGGTGCATCACGATCATCTTTTCTTTGGCTTGTGCCATCACTTCCGGTGTAATTTCAAAGTAGTTTTTCACCTCTTCATATTGCGCCAAGTCCGTGAAGCGCTCTTTTTGGATGCGGGTAACGTAAAGCACATCGGCGTTCTCGATTACATCTGAAACTTTGTTGGTTTCCCGCACTTTAATTCCTTTATCGATTAGGTCATTCATCAGATCCATGGGTAAGCGTAAAGTCTCAGGTGAGACAAACCTCAAAGAAACGTCATACTGGGAAAGCAAGCGTGTGAGGCTGTGCACGGTGCGGCCGTAACGTAAGTCGCCTACCATCGCTACTTTCAGTCCGTCGATGTGACCCAATTCGCTCTGAATGGTGTAAAGGTCCAGCAAAGCCTGAGTTGGGTGCTCGCCAGCGCCATCACCAGCATTGATGATTGGCACCTTGGCATATTTAGCCGCGGTAGCAGAAGAACCGATTTCTGAATGGCGTAAAACGATTACGTCGCAATACTGTTCGAGGGTGAGAATGCTATCAATCAGCGATTCACCTTTGGAGACCGACGAGTACTGGATGCCTTCGGTGATGGGGATGACTTTACCCCCTAAGCGAGCCATGGCTGAGATGAAAGAGGAGCTGGTGCGCGTGCTGGGTTCATAAAACACACATGCTAAGGTGTAATCCTTGAGCAAATCGCAAGTTCCCCATTGGTGAGCCATTGCCTTCATTTCATCGGCACGCTCAAAGATATAGTCTAAGTTTTCTTTACCAAATTGATTTACGGAAAGAATATCTTGTTGATAAAAACCATTTTGAAAACGGGGTTGGCGCTGGTAATTTTCCAGCTTAAAGAGAGGTTCTAATTTTTGTGTAATCATAATAATACTCCTGTTAAAGGTATCTAACGATAATTTAGGACAATTCCATCGCGGACAACCTCTTGCCCGCGTAAAACGACGCGCTGGACACGGCCAGTCATAAGCATACCCGTGAAAGGCGACCAGCCACATTTGGTATAGAGTGGGTGGTCTGGAAAAGTATACGTCGCTGCGGGGTCAATTTCAACATAAGTATCAGCCTGCTCGGGCAGGTTGAAAATCTGCCGAGGATTAGTGGAGAGCAGTTCGATGAGGCGAGTGTAGGTAAGGCGGCCTTGAGCTGCTGCCGTAAGCATGAGGGGCAGGGTAGATTCTAACCCCGGCACACCTGGAGGACTGCCTTCAGGCTGCTCTTTTTCCTCTCGCGTATGTGGGGCGTGATCGCTGGCGATGCAGTCAATGGTGGAGTTGAGATGCTGCCAGAGCGCTTCTTGATCTTCAACGCTTCCCAACGTAGGGCGCACATCGCCATAAGGACCTAAGCGGGCGGCATCGGCATCCGTCAGGAAAAGATGGTGCGGCGTGACCTCACAGGTCACAGGTAATCCAGACGCTTTCGCTTGCGCAATCAACTCAATTTCGCTCTTTCGGGAAACATGGCAGATATGCACATGCTTTTTATACATGGCAGCAAGCCCAATGGCTAAGGCAACAGATTCGCCCTCTGCATGCACGCAAATGGGTTTGGCTGCTGGCCAAACTGCAAAGATGGGCATCAGGTTCGCCAGCCCGCGTACATACAAGGGACCGTAAGTTTGGTCCATGTAAATCTTTAGTGCAGGAGCATGCTGAGCCAGAGCGGGCAGCTGATCCATGTGGTTGGCTGGTGCGCCCGCATATAAAAAAACATCGCACAGACTTTCGCTTTGAGCTCGGGTCTGTGCGTTTTGCCAGCTTTCTAAAGTGACTAATGGCGGCTGGGTGTTAGGCATCGCCAAAAGCATGGTGAAGCCGCCTGCTAAGGCAGCTGCGCTGCCGGTGCGAAAATCCTCTTTGTGTTCACCTCCAGGCGTGCGCAAGTGAACGTGAGCATCTACCATTCCGGGAAAGATCATGAAAAAGTTCCTTGAAGTAAGCTAAGCAATTATATCAAAGTTTTGGTTTCTCTTATAAATTCTTTAGTAAGAGCGATCTGTGTTAATCAAGTATCTGGAATGGGCTAAATGCTTCGTCAAATTAAGCAAATTTCTGAGGAAAATCCGAAACCTCAGATGCAAATGTTACGATATAAACCTGACTCTCTTGTTTTACTAAATATTGGAGTACTTTTATGTCAATATCACCGAGAGTCATTGTTGCCTTTAACTGGACACAATCATTGTCACTATGTTGGCAGGGATTACTCTATATCTGTAGCTCCATCATCGGTATCAGTTCCAATTAAGGATTGAATCTCATTTTCCAGTTTTGTGTTTTTTGAAACTTAGACTGAGGCAATATTCATGTTTGAGATGGTGTTATTGGTTCGAAGCTCGGAATCAAAAGCATGAATAGTTTGCTTCATCATTCAAGTCTTAATAATTTGTCATATTATATAAACATATTTGGTTCATAAATAACAGCTATTCGCCATAATAAAATTGACGAACCTGCTCATAAGCCCGAATTCATCTTGAAGTAATGTACGCAGGCTTTGCATTTTTTCTGGTCAAAAACATTTATGTTTTTCTACCGAGCCTCATGTTGAAACCGCCCCAAGTTTAGATAATCTGGATGCTTGCGGGATACAAATTCAGTCGATCTGATCCCATTTATGCATCAAAAAGTCAGCTAATTTCTCTCCCACAACGTACTTTGGCATCCAGGGAAATTCCTTCACCTCCCCATCAGCACTGATAAAAGTAACCTTATTTTGATCCGCACCAAAGACGGGTTGCGGCTGCCCTACGTCATTGGCTATTATTAAGTCTAACCCTTTTTCCTGCAATTTCTTACGCGCGTTTTCATAGGTCTGGGTTGTCTCTGCAGCAAAGCCAATCACAAGCATGCCCGGGTTAGAGCGCTGGCGCTCCTCTGAAACTGTGCGCAGGATGTCCACTGTGGGCACAAGCTCCAAAGTCAGGTTCTGCCCCGTTTTTTTGATTTTTTCGCTGGCTGTGGAGCTCGGGGTAAAATCAGCAACAGCTGCCACGCTGATGAAAGCGTCTTTGTCCTGTAGATGTGTCATTACAGCATCTTTCATCTCAGCTGCAGAAGTAACCTCGATGACTTGTGCAGCTTCCGGGTAGGGGAGGTTTGTGGGTCCGCTCACTAAGGTGACCGTAGCTCCTTCATCCAGCAGCGCCTGGGCAATGGCGTAACCTTGCTTGCCCGAGGAGCGGTTGCTGATGTAACGCACAGGGTCTAACGCTTCTTGGGTTGGGCCTGCAGTCAAGAGGATTCGCTTACCCGCCAGCCTACCATTCCTGCCCAACAAGAAACGCACACGGGCGAGAATGGTTTCCGGCTCGGCGAAGCGGCCCAAGCCGACCAACCCGGAGGCTAAGTGGCCTGGTCTCGGCCCTATCAACTCAGCTCCTCGTTCTTTGAGCACTTGTACATTTTGCTGGGTGGCAGGGTGGGCATACATGCCGGCATCCATGGCTGGGGCAAGCACCACCATACAAGTGGCTGCTAATGCCGTCACGCTTAGTAAGTTGTCAGCGATACCATGGGCAAGTTTAGCTAAAGTATTAGCGCTCACAGGAGCGATGAGCAACAAATCTGCTTCGTGGGCTAACCCGATATGCACCACATGTCCCTGGCCTGACCACAAATCCTGGTCGGTATAAGCCGCGCGGCCGGTGATGGACTGGAACGTGAGCGGG
>DICP01000034.1 GCA_002417685.1 Candidatus Mesolinea sp. UBA5823 | reverse complement strand
GAGGGCAGGGTGAGGGTATCCTGAGATTATGAACATTGAGAGGCTGGAGGTAATCCATGGACGAAGGATTTTCAGCGTCCTCATGGAACATGAGTGACAACAAGAGGATGAAGGTTAAATTTCCAAGAAAAACCCATACAGGCGACTTTATCCACTGAACTGGACATTTCTAATTAGCCATGGCAGCTTTTGCAATAAAAAGCCCCCGCCAAAATGCAGGGGCTAAATCAAAATCGACCACACTTACGCAGAGGTTTCATCCTCCGCTTGATTTTCATCCGCAGGTTTTTCCTTAGGTTGGCTTGCTGCTGCAGGTTCTGTTGATGCAGTCTGCGTCATGGATTCCGCCGTCGCTTCAATCTCAGGCTCAACAAGCTTCATTTCGGAGACATCGATACCTTCCGTCTGGACTTCGCGGACAGCTTTAGGTAGCCAAACCGTATGCCGCAAGACCAAAATTAACAACGCTAATATACCCACAATCAACATCACTGTCTGATTAATGTTAATGGTTCCGACAGCAGAGGGGTCGAGGCGGATAAACTCTAATCCGAAGCGAATAAACGGATAATAGACCAAGTACATCAGGAAAAGATCCCCAATAAAGAGTTTATCCTTGTATTTCCTGGCAATATAAAGCAGCAGCAAACCGCCTAAAAGGGTCAGCAGCGATTCATAGAGGAATAACGGATGGTAGCGTTCCACCGTTTCGAAGCCTGGCAGACGGTGCGCTGGGTCAATATAAATTGCCCAGGGCAAATCCGAAGGAGGACCATACACTTCCTGATTGACAAAATTCCCCCAGCGGCCGATAGCTTGTGCAATCAACAATCCCGGAACAATAATATCTGTCCACTCGAAGAAATTTTGCTTATTCGCGCGGCAATAGATGGCAAGCGCAATTGCCCCGCCGATAATGCCGCCAAATATACCCAACCCGCCTTTCCATATCTTTAAAATTTCCAGGGGGTTCTGAAAATAGTATTGTGTGGTCAAGCCCATCGCAGCGTTGGATGAAGACGGCGTCAGTACGTGCCATAACCGCGCGCCAATAATCCCCCCAATGAGGAGCCACGGCAGCAGGTCCCAGACCATTTCTGGGTCTTTTCCGCGGCGTTTGGCTTCTTGCGTCGCCAACCATGCAGCGACCATTGCACCGGCTAAAATAATGAGCGCATAATAGCGAATCATAACTGGACCAATTTGAATTCCTTGAGGCATAACAAATTTCCTTTCAGTTTAATCTTGTTGGGCTTGCTGCTCAGCCTGCTTACGGACGTGAAACAAACGCTGGATGGCAGTCAGGTTCCCTAAAACAGCAATTATACTAACAGAAATAAGCGGGATATGAAAGAGCAGACCAGGGATGAGGATGAGGTAACGTTCTACACGCGAGAGAATCCCTACCTTTGCCTCGAACCCCAAGGCTTCCGCGCGCGCCCGGGTGTAAGAAACTAACACCGCGCCAGCCGCTGCAATATAAGTAAGCATGATCCCTGTGCGATTACCCACTGTAGAAAAGTAATAAAGCAACCCGCCCAAAAGAAACAGTTCATCATAGCGGTCTGTCACCGAATCCAGGAATGCGCCAAAAGGAGTTTGACTGCCTTTCCTGCGCGCCAATGACCCATCCACAGCGTCCAGCGGACCCATTAGCATAGCAACCACACCGCCCCATGTTAAATGCCCTGCTCCAATGAGAAGTGCAGCAACGATGTTCCCAGCCAGCCCCGCTAACGTCACCATGTTGGCTGTGATTCCATGGACGATACAAAAATCCGCGATTTTATTTAATATCGGTTGGAAAGTGCGGCGTAAAAAAGTTTCTAATCCTGGGGTTTGCTCTTGAGCCATAGCGCTCCTTCATTTTGGGGTGGCGTGCGCTAAGAGTATACCTCTATTCCTCGTCCACATCTTGGTCGTCTAAAAAGACTTCCCGATTCTTACCGCCCCCTTGCGCTGGACCGATGATCCCGCGCTCTTCCAACGCATCAATCAGCCAGGCGGCTCTCGGGTAGCTGATGTGAAGTTGCCGTTGGAAATAGGACGCACTTGCGCGCTGTGTGCGCCGCAGTAATTTGATCGCTTGGTCGATGAGAACTTCATCGCCATCTGATTCGCTTTGCTGTTGAATTATTTCTTCCCAGGGTGAGTCTTCTCTTGCTACATCGATTTTGTGCATTGCAGCCTGTACTTTTTGGGGTTCATCCTGAAGAGTGTGCGCTTGCCACCAACTAATCACCCGTTTAAGTTCTTGATCAGAAACCAGCACACCCTGTGAGCGCTGCGGTACGCCCACTTCTGGATGTAAGAAAAGCATGTCCCCTTTTCCGAGCAAAGTCTCAGCGCCACCTGTATCTAAAATCACGCGTGAATCAACTGAAGAAGCCACCGTAAAGGCGATGCGCGTGGGGAAGTTGGCTTTGATCACCCCGGTCACCACGTCAATGCTGGGGCGTTGGGTAGCAACGATCAGATGGATGCCGACAGCCCTTGCCTTTTGAGCTAAGCGCACCAACGCACGCTCCGTTTCCTCTGGTGAGCTGAGCATAAGATCTGCCAGCTCATCCACCAAGATGACGAGGCGGGGCAGCTTTGGTTGGCCGGCATGCTGCATCTTTGTGTTATAAGAGTCCAAATTACGCGCATGCACCGCTTCTAACAGCTTGTAGCGTGATTCCATCTCTCCCACTGCCCATTGCAACACTTTTTTAATCCGTTCCACATCGGTTTCGACCGGTCCAAGCAAATGCGGCAAGCCATTAAAGCGCGTCAACTCCACCATCTTGGGGTCGATCATCACCAAGCGCAAATCTTCGGGGGTATTGTTCATCACCAAACAAGTGGTGATTGCGGCAATACAGATGGATTTACCTGAGTTCGTTGCCCCGGCAATCAGCAAATGAGGCATGGTCGTCAAATCCGAAACTAGAGGCTGCCCAGACACATCTCTTCCCAAAGGTATAGCCAGCGGTGAGTTTATGCGCGTAAAGTTTTCTGATTCTAAGATTGGACGCAGTCTGACAATGGTATGCACCGCATTCGGGATTTCGATTCCCACATAGGATTTACCCGGCACTGGCGCTTCGATGCGCAAGCGTTCGGCTTTGAGCGCTAAAGCTAAGTCTTTGGAGAGGCTCGAGATTTGTGCAATGCGCACCTTCTGGCGTTCTTCTTCATTAGCCCCCTTCTCGATATAACCTGGCTCTACTGCGTATTGCGTCACCGAAGGACCTACGCGGTAGCCAACAACCTTTGCTGGAATGCCAAAATCTTGCAAAGTTTTCTCGATGATCGCAGCGTTAGTATTAATGGTAGCCTGATTGGCGATAATAGGTTTTTCATCTTCCAACAGACTGAGCGGCGGGAGATCTTTAGAGCGTTCCAATGGCTTACCTGCTGAGGGTGTATCCACCAGTTCAAACCGTTGTTGTTTATATTCACGCGGAAGTGAAGCTTGTGTTTTAGGTTTGGGCTCTGTACGCACTGCTGGCTTAAACACCGCTGAGCTTTCCGCAGCTATTGGCTCAGTCACCGTTGGTAGATCGCCTTCAGGTACAGACGTAACCAGGGGCTGCTCGTTCGCCCTCTTGCGCGCCCACGACTCTACCCATGCAAAAACGTTAAATCCATAAAGAAAAAGGATAAAGCTGAGGACCGCCAATAGAATCGCTGCCGGCACCCAGCCAATAAGGGAGACCAAAGGATGTGCCAGCCCCCATCCAATACTGCCCCCCAAGCTTTTCCCTTCTTCCACAATAAGGATATTTTCGCGTGCAAAGGCAGAAAGGGACCCAAGTAGACTCAACACCCCCAACTCCACTAAAATAACGCGCCTGAGCCTGAATTCCAGCTCCGCTTGGCGCTCTCGCGAAAGCAGCAGCCAAGCTCCTAAGAGTAAGGCGACAGGAATAATCAAGCGGCCAACCCCGAACCAAATCGCCAATTGATGCAGGATCGCATCCAGCAAGATACCATGTGTAAACCCTAATCCGCCTAAGAGTAAAACAAAACCAAGCGCGAGCAGAAAAACGCCAGCCAAGTCCCACCAGAAAGATACAAGCTTCCCAGCATGTTCAGGACTGGTACTTGGCGGAGCATTAAGGTTTTCTAGCGGTTTAGGTTTTATGCGCGCATCTGACTTAGCCGCTGTTTTAGCTTTTTCGTTTTTAGAGGTGGTTTTCGTCTTGAGCGTAGGCATCGTGAAATAAGCTTTCCTTGCTTAATAGACTGCAAATTCTGTGCCAGGTCTTTTCAGGGCACACCGCTTATTGATCTTGGTCTGTTTGGGTTTCTGGGGTTGGCTTAACTTCAGTGTTAGTAGCTTCTTCTTCCATCTTCATCAGGTTTTGTGCCACGCTTTCCAAGGCAATGCGTTGTTTCCGGTAGAGATCGGCTTCAGAAACAGACAGTTTGCGTGCCACCTCACGCACTTTTTCCCCTTGGATAAACTTGAGATCCAAAATATTATATAAAATCCAGTCGGAAGTATACTTACGTTCCCCTTCCGGCCTTATTTGCTCGATAGCTTGCTTCAGCAAGGCACGTAAAGCGTTCGTGCGGCTGCCTTCGTGTGATTCGCTTTCCGCCTGGACAATTTTGAGCTCTAAAAGCGAACTATTGGTCAGTTTAGGCCCGCCCCAATAGTGAGAAAGGGCATCTTTAACCCAATCCACAAATTCCGGCGGGACGTGCTGGGCACCGTTGCGATATAGACCCCGTTGGTTATAGCTAGCGCTGGCAATTAGCTCTTGAATATAATCAACTTCCGGCTGGAGTGTTGATAGTGATTCCAGCACTTGCATTTGTAACGCCCGATCTTTGAGCGCCAAAGTTGCCCGTTCTGCTAACAAGTGCACCGCCTTTAATTGCTCAGGCTCAAATTTTTGATCAGCTTCTAGCGGAAAACCGCAGATGCCGAACAAGCGGTATTGCCCTGGCTCGTCTAACTCGTATTCCAATGGGATTAGGCCGAAACCATCCAAGTGATAAATTTCCCTTGCTTCTTCGTGGGAATGATGAATTTTTTGGATGAGTGCATCAGAAACGGGCAAATGGTCTAAGATATGGCGGTCGCCCGCATGAATGATATAAGAAACCGTGCTGCCTTCCAAAACGGCAATAAAAGCTCCAGGCACTTGCAGTTGATCGCAAATCGAGGCAGTGATGATTTCCAAGAATTGATCAAGATCCTTCTCCGTGAGCATGCGTTCTTCTAAGTTGCGAATCAAGCTCAAATCTTCTCGGTCTGCACCGAAAAAGAGCGCTTTTTCCAGCGCAGGTGCCACTAAAGTGATCACATATTCCAAGAGCATAATCGTCGCGATCATCACCACGGGCACAAACGGGTTATAGGGGTTCCCATAGAGTTCCCCATAGCGGCGGACCACAGTAGTCATTCCCAAGGTAACCACAGCTACGAAAGGTCCGCGCATCATCCAGCGGAAAAGGCGGCTTTTAATTGCGCGGTCGGTCCAATTGAACCCGAAGAACGAAACCACGTAAGCCATCGCCATCAACGAGACCACTGTGATAATGCTGCCAATTAAGTTCAAGATCCAAAAGAAATCTGGGTTACGATAGAAAAGCTGGCTGCCATGTAGCAGGAATAGAATTGAAATAACAGCTGGTGCGATAGTGCCCACACAGAGGTACAACAACCGCCGGCGTGTGGTGGTGGTGTTGCTGCGCCGCACTGCCCGTCCCAAGTTATAAAACGAAAGCCCATTTACCAATAGGTAATACAGGTCAAAAAACCGCGTGCCGTCAGTACGCAGCAAGTAAGGCATGGGGCTCTCCTGGGGAGCCAAACTACCGACCGTAATGCCTGCGGGGATGAGTGCAATCCAAACCAGCGCGATGACATAAAAAATTCTCACCAACCAGGTGCGCCGCCCTCGGCTGGGCCTTCCCGTTATCGTCAGCAATGCATCTGAAAAATGGAAGTAAGCTGCTGGCAGCATCGCCATAGCTGCCCAGCGAATTTGCAACCACAGTTGAATCAATTCTGGTGAATTGGAAATATTGGCAATGGTTTCTGTTGTAAACATCAACGCCAGCGTCGCCATCACGATCACAAACGTGCGCGAAAGCTTATCCTTCAGGTTAAACCCCGAGGAGTACATTAATAAAGCAATAGCCGTGATCGCTACGCCGGCAGTAAATATCTGCGAGAGTATCTCCAGGACTGAAGTTACTGTAACCTGTAAAAGTGAGTTCGAAATTGAAAAAACCATCACACGCGTTTTTCGAAGAATAGTGCCATTTCTTGATTGGGGAAATATTGATCAACGTAACCGCATAGTTGATAACCAAGCTTGAGCATCATCTTAATCGCAGGGTCGTTACGGATTTGCAATTCCGTCAGAATACGGTAAGCCCCACGATCATGCGCCCAAGCTTCGCCGGCTAAAAGCATGCGGCTGCCGATGCCCTTTCGCCGCAACTCTTGTGCCACCACCAAGTCGCTCACCCGGGCGGTAGCTCTAAAGCGCCGCAACTCCAAAGCCACATAAGCAATCACCTCATCCAAAACACAGCCAACAAAGATGGCATCCGCTTCATCCCAAGAGGCTAAGAGTGCTTCTTCATCCCTTGGATAACTAAGCGTCACCGCTCGAGGAAGGTGAATGCGCTGGAAACTGCGGGAAAAGTTATCCTTCCCATCCAGTACTTCCATTTTGTAAGCATAGGCACTCTTAGAAGCATGATCCAATGCAATCATGCGGTCTAAATCTGCCTGCCGTGCGGCGCGAATCTCTAACTCTGCCATAGCTTAATCATATCCTATTCTGGTGGCGCCGTCACTTTGACGACGATTACACATGCTGAGGTTTCAATACCCTGATTATCCAGCGCGACCAAGCGCAGCATATACTCCCCAGGGACCAGATCCGTTGTGTACCAATAACCTAAGCTGCTCTCCAGCTGCACACCGCTGCCGCCGGCGATCACTTGCCAGTTTGGCTCGCCCATCGTGGAATACTCGTAACGATAAGAGCCGTAATTAGGTGTGTTCACCGAACCAATTATCTCCACCACACCGCTGACTTCGTCACCATGCTTGGGTGAGGAGATTTCCAGCACGCCTGCAACACAGTTGCTATCGATGCCCTCGATTTGCGCTTGAGGATAGGGCGTTGGGGTTGGGGTAGCATCCGTCGGGATAACCTCTGGCAGCGTTGCCGTCGGAGTGGTCAAAATCTCAATCGTAGGTGTGGCGTAAAGCGGTTGTTGCGCAATCTCGCCTACCAAAAATGTTGCCACAATGAACTCCCCTACAGCGAGCAAGCCCAACAGCACCAAAACCGTTGTGGCAGAAGCCACTTTTTCGTGTGCCACTTGCCGTTCCAGCCCGAAGACCGAGCTGCGGCGCTCCTCGAGCGCAATCGCCAAACGGCGCAGATAGACAATCCCAACCACACCTAAGATCAGATAGATGGGGATCTCCATCTCAGCGAGGAATTTAATGATGGCGTCCATAGGCGTCTAAAGGTTAGAGCAATATTGCCAGAGCAATTAATGCTTAGAGCTCAGCCAGAACTCCTTTTATCAGTGTGGTCAGTTTGGGGACAATAACATTTCCAGCTTCTAAGACCTCCTCGTGGGAAGCGATGTTCTTACCGTTAAGGTCAATTTTATTGGAAATACCCGAAATGCCTAGTACTTGCATGCCCCCGTGCCTAGCCACAATGGCTTCGGGGACGGTGGACATCCCCACGGCGTCCGCGCCGGCTTGGCGCAAGAAGCGGCAGTCGGCTGGCGTCTCAAAGGACGGGCCAGAAAGGCACACGTACACACCTTGCCGCACCTCAAGCGCATTGGCAGCACTGACACGTCTCGCTAGCTCGAGTAAACCTAGATCATAGACTTGACTCATATCAGGGAAGCGCGGCCCAAATTCATCTAAATTAGGTCCGCGTAAAGGGTTAGGACCCGTCATAGGCAGCAACGAGAGGTGATCTGTGATGAGCATCAAGTCTCCGGGGGAAAACTCTGGGTTCAGCCCGCCAGCCGCGTTGGTGAGGATGAGCGTGTGTACGCCCAAGCGCTGCATCACGCGCACGGGCAAGCCAATACGGGACATGCTGTGCCCTTCGTAGTAGTGCGCCCTGCCCTGCAGCACCAGCACAATTTTACCTTCCAACCTGCCGATGACCAGGCGCCCTTCGTGACCAGCCACCGTCGAGATTGGCCAGTGGGGAATCTCGCGGGTTAGAATAACAACCGGATCCTCGACTGCCTCAGCCAGAGCGCCCAGCCCGGAGCCAAGCACCAAGCCAATCTGCGGTTGAAGGCTGATACGCTCCCTAATATATGCCGTCGCGGCATCAATTTGCTCTATGGTAATGAAATCAGACATGCGCACCTCGCAAAAGTATGTCTGATTATTATAACATTTGGAAAAAGAACCGCTCAAATAACACTAACTTAAAAGCGTAGAAACATAGACACATGGGAATGTTGATTTGAAGCAATCAAATTATTCACCTGGAGGTGGGAAATAAATTGCGCAGGCGCTTAGGCTCCCGCGTTTTTGTCAATGGGCCCGGAAGGATTCGAACCTTCAACCAAGCGGTTATGAGCCGCCTGCTCTGCCACTGAGCTACGGGCCCCCACACGTTTATTTTATCATACCGATTGGGCTATGCGCTTGTGCCTTGCATCTTTGCCCAAGAATCAACCAGCGAAATGGTACGGTTGAACACCAGCTGCCCTTCACGGGTGTCGACGCTATCTAAGCAAAAGTATCCATTACGCATAAACTGGTAGGATTCGCCAATCACTGCTTGTGCTAAGGCAGGCTCTAATTTGCAGCTCGTGAGCACTTCCAACGAGCGCGGGTTTAGGTTATCGAGGAAATCCTGACCTTCTTCTACCTCATACGGGTCTTTTTTGGTAAATAGATTCTCGTAAAGGCGCACTTCCGCCTCGATGGCGCGCTGTGCCGAGACCCAATGGATGGTCCCTTTGACCTTTCGTCCATCTGCCGACATACCCCCCCGCGTTTCGGGGTCATAAGTGCAATGTACTTCGATCACCTGACCGTCGGCGTCTTTAACCACCTTAGTACAAGTGATGTAATAAGCATTCATCAAGCGCACTTCGCTGCCCAGCGCCAAGCGAAAGTACTTGGGCGGAGGAACTTCCATAAAGTCTTCCCGTTCAATGTAAAGCTCACGCCCAAAGGGTATTTTACGGCTGGTAGTGCTCTGCGGATCCTGCGGAAAGTCAGGCACTTCGAACTCTTCCACCTGGTCTGCTGGGTAATTATCCAGCACCACTTTGAGCGGCTTTAGCACAGCCATGCGGCGTTTAGCCCGCAGGTTGAGATCGTCGCGTAAAACGTGCTCCAGCAGCTCCATATCGACAACGCTATTGTTTTTCGCCACGCCAACCACATCAGCAAATTTCCGAATAGCTTCCGGCGTGTACCCTCTGCGCCGCATCCCTGCTAATGTGGGCATGCGCGGGTCATCCCACCCACTAACGTAATTTTGCTGCACAAGCTGAAGCAATTTCCGCTTGCTCATCACGGTGTAGGTTAAGTTGAGGCGAGCAAATTCAATCTGCTGCGGATGATAGAGTTCCAATTCATCCAGAAACCAGTCATACAGCGGACGGTGGTCCTCGAACTCGAGTGTGCAGATCGAGTGTGTAATGCCTTCCACCGAATCCGAAACACAGTGAGCATAGTCATACATCGGATAGATACACCACTTATTACCCGTGCGATGGTGCTCAGCGTGCAAAATGCGGTACATAATTGGGTCGCGCAGATTGAGGTTCGGCGAAGCCATGTCGATTTTAGCCCGCAGTGTGCGAGAGCCATCCGGAAATTCACCGGCACGCATACGCCTGAAAAGATCCAAATTTTCCTCCACCGAGCGGTTACGATAGGGGCTCTCCCGACCTGGCTCGGTGAGCGTGCCGCGGTATTCGCGCACCTCATCTGGGGTTAAGTCGCAGACGTAGGCTTTGCCCTTCTCAATGAGGCGGACCGCATTTTGATAGAGCACTTCAAAGTAATCCGAAGCATAATACTCGCGTTCTCCCCAATCGAAGCCTAACCAGCGGATCGTATCCTTGATGGACTCAACATACTCGGTATCTTCTTTTACTGGGTTGGTGTCATCGAAGCGCAGGTTGGTCAGCCCGCCATAATCCTGTGCAATGCCAAAATTCAGGCAGATCGATTTGGCATGCCCGATATGCAGGTAGCCATTAGGCTCTGGTGGGAAGCGCGTGTGCACTCTCCCGCCAAAGCGTCCGCTGCGGTTATGTTCGTCGATAATCTCACGAATAAAATTGCTTCTGTTTGCTTCCTGTTCATTCATAGGTTGCCTTTACTTTGTTGGGCTTGTCTGATTATACCTTATGAGTATTCCTGAATAAGGATTAACCAGCGCCTAATCCCCTAAGCAGCAAACCCACGAGGTAAGCAACGGCTGCTGCTCCCCCGCCAACCAATAGCATTTCCAGACCACTGCGAAGAGGATTTAACCCGGTCACTTTCACCTTCGCTGCCCCCAAACCAAAAAGTGTCAATGCAGAAAGGCCAGCCGAGATGAAAAAACCTGTATTAGCAGCAATTGGCGTGAACAACCCAACGATGTAAGTGATCAGCGGGATCAAGCCGGCAAGCGCGAAAGCAACAAAGGTAGTCACCGAACTGCGGATGGGATCGATATCAGATTTCACTAAGCCCAGTTCTTCATGCATCATGATGTCTAACCAGCGTTTCTTGTCTTTGGTAATGATTTCGGTCATCTTTTTTGCTTCCTCAAGCGCGAAACCCTGCCTTAGGTAGATCGCTTCAATCTCAGCGACCTCACCTTCTGGGTAGTTTTCTAATTCCCAAAGTTCTCGTGCTTCTTCGCGTTCATAATATTCAAGTTCGCTCTTGTGGGAGAGATAAGCACCAACTGCCATTGAAAATCCATCCGCCAGCAAGTTAGCTAACCCCACAATAAGTAATATGTTTGGGCTCAGGTTTGCGCCAGCAACGCCGCTCACAGCGGCAAATGTGGTTACAACGCCATCCAACCCACCGTAGACAACACTACCAATATATTGGTTGCCTTCACTTCCGTGTTCTTCCTTTGCCGCTTCGATGATGACTTTAGGGTCATGCGCCTTTGCAGCTGCAGTCTTATCTTTGTTTTGATAGGCTTCGCGAGCTTTATCTAAACGTTCATTCCAACTCATCTTTTACTCCTTAGGTGTAATTTAAAAACCCTGTGCATTTACAACACAGGATTTTAGGAGAACATTTGGTTCTTTAGCCTTATTTACTCTTGAGCGCTAACTGCCGGCTCAGCGCGCGGATTTGCTCTAAATCATTCGCCTTGGCACTGCCAATAAACTCGTGCGTACCTACGACATCCCAATTGAGCCGCTCAGCATAGCCCTCGAAAACACCCTTCGCGCCGCCAGACCAAGAATAACTGCCAATATACGCTGCAGTTTTATTACGCACACCCTTGATTTCTGCCATATTAAGTGCATGTACCATGGCTGGGAACATCGCGCGTTCATAGGTCGGCGCGGCGATCAGCACACCTTGTTTCGTCCACAGCTCAGGAAGAATATAGCTCGGATCCGTCAAACCCACATTAAAGACTTCCACGGGTACATTCTCGCTGGCAAGCGCCTGCAAGGCATGCTCCAACGCCCGCTCTGTATTACGATACATAGTGCCATAAAGTACCGTCACCCCCGCCTCGGAACGTTCAGTAGCTAAGCTTGCCCAATACTTGTAGAGCGAGATGATCCGTTCTGGATCTTTACGCCACACCAAGCCGTGGGCTGGCGCAACCATTTGCACTTCATAAGCGCTCAGTTTATCCAATGCTTGGAGGACGTGCTTGCTGAAAGCTGCAATGATGTTGGTATAGTAGCGCAGAGCTTCGCGCTCGTAAAAACCTTGGTCACTGGTCTCATCATCGAAAAGCACGCCATCCAGGCAGCCAAATGAACCAAACCCATCGCAGGAGAACAAAATCTTCTCCTCTATCATGTAGGTCATCATTGTTTCGGGCCAATGCACGAAGGGTGTATAGATAAACTTCAAGGTATTCCTGCCCAGGCTGAGTGTCTGCTCGTGCTTGAGGACTTCCACGTTTTGATCTATGGTATAGAAATCCTTCATCATCGCAACGGCTTTATTCATGCCCAAGAATTTTGCCTGGGGAGCAAGCTCTCTCAAACGTAAAAGTGCACCAGAATGATCCGGCTCCATGTGGTTGGTAATCACATAATCCAAGTTTTCTAAGCCAATCAGACTCTCCAGTTGGTTGATGAAATCATCGGTAAAAGTCTCTTTGGAAAGATCGATGAGTGCGTTTTTCTCATCCTTGATCAGATAGGCGTTATAAGTCACACCTTGATTAGAGATTGGCCATAGACCCTCGAATAAATCTGTTGACCTGTCGTTAACTCCCACCCAGTAGATATTGGGGCGAATTTCAATGGGCTGCATACGGCTTAGGCTCCAATGAACTTACGAACCTCTGGTAATTGACCAGCGCTGCCCAAGTATTCGTTCTTCTTAGCAATAAAGTTGGCGTATTCCACCATGAAGATCTTGCCGGGGTCGCGCAAGTCAAATTTTTCGGGATGATCGCGGAAAAATTCACGATGGACGCGCGTCCAAACCAACCTGCCATCGGTATCGATGTTAATCTTGGTGACGCCTAAGGTAGCTGCTTTACGGAACTGGGTCGCATCAACACCCTTGGCGCCTGACAACTTGCCGCCAGCAGCATTAATGCGTTCAACTTCTTCCTGAGGAACGGAGCTGGAGCCGTGCATTACCAGCGGGAAGCCGGGCAGTTCTTTCTGAATCTGTTCCAAAACATCAAAGTGCAGCGATTGCGTTCCAGAGAACTTGAAAGCCCCATGGCTGGTGCCGATTGCTACAGCCAGTGAATCACAGCCAGTCCGCTCCACAAAATCGCGCGCTTGCTTGGGGTCGGTCAACTTGGCATTTGACTCGTCCACCTGGATGTGTTCCTCGACGCCACCCAATTGACCCAATTCAGCTTCGACTACCAAACCTTTGGCATGGGCAGCTTCGACCACGCGCTTGGTCACAGCAACGTTTTCTTCATAAGGAAGCATGCTTCCATCGATCATTACTGAGCTGTAAAAGCCAGATTCGATACAGTCATAGCAGGTAGCTTCATCGCCATGATCCAAATGCACCGCAAAAATGGCTTCCGGGTAGATTTGGTCCGCCGTGCGGATAAGCGCCTCAAGGTAAAGCTTATTGGTATACGAACGGGCACCTTTGCTGATCTGAATGATAAAGGGGGCTTGAGATTGTAAATTGCCTCTGAAGAGACCTTCAATTTGTTCCAAATTGTTGATGTTATACGCGCCAAGGGCATACTTGCCGTAGGCATGTTCGAAGAGTTTTTTGGTGGTAACGATCATTTCTGCTCCTATTCTCAAACGGGATATGTTTGAAATTTTAATTAATTATACACTACCGCGACCTAGGTTTGACCAAATTGGGTTTGGTTTTTACTAGTTCACTTCAAAGCTAGTCGATAGATTTGCTGTAGAGCATCAGCATACATTTGCGGGTCGTGCTGTTGGCGGATGCGCGCGAGCGCTGCTGCCCCTTTAATCGCAATTTGACTTGGATCATCGAAAATGCTGCGCACGATTGCTTCCAAGCCAGTTTGAATCGCGTTACTCAGCTCTGACCGTTCCTCCGGCGTGGTATAGAGCGCCTCGCCTAATTCGTTTTTAGGAACTTTAATTAACCAGCCGGCTGTTTCGGGGTTAATCTCCGGCAAAGCGCGGATATCGGTGGTGATTACTGGTTTACCGCAAGCTTGGGCTTCCAGCACGGAGAGGCCATACGTATCTGCATAGCTGGGCAGGAGCCCAACGTCAGCTTGCTTCAACAACTCCAGCACTTCAGCATTAGGCAGCTGCGGGTACCATTCAATCCAATCCGCATTTTCCGAAAGCTTCTGCTTTGCCCAAGCCGCATCTGCTTCAGTTTCATGCGCTGCGTAAGGCTCCAAGCGCAGCGCACTCACGATGATAAGCCTTAGCGGTAAACCTTCCTGACGGACTAATTTTTCGAAGGTTTGTAAAATCTCCCGACCGCCTTTGCGGAAGAAAGCCGCACCTACGAGCATAAAGCGCAAAGGCTCATTGTGATAATCTCGGGGTTCGACCGCTTCCACAAGCGGCTCCTGGGGAGGATGCAGTACTTGCATTTTATCCAAAATCGCTTGCGTATATTCTGAGGGGAAATCCGCCAATAAATCCCGTTCCATGCGTGCCGAAGCCTGAGACCAAGCCAAAATACGCAAGCAAGCCTTGCCAGCCAAAGCCTCTAGCCCACGCCGGGTGTGGTCGTCCAGGCTCAGTTCGGGTTTCTCCTTGCCCTGGTGGCGGGTAACGAGATGACTGAAGCGCGGTAGGATCGTCTCGAATGATGAAACCCAAGGCGTTCGTCCGTAGCTAATCCCATTAGAAAAATGCAGCACGTCTACTCGGTTCAAATCAAAATCTTCAAATTGATTATTGAGGTTAAACGTGTTGATGAGTGGCTTGCCCACCACCCGATTAACTTTTAATGCCAGCCAACGCTGAAAACTATACCAATCGCGAACTGGTACGTACTCAGCCTCTGGAAGCTTGCCAATAATCAGCCTTTTGTTTGTGTAAAAGTCCATGCGATATGCCAAAACCCCAACTATCATTGGTTTGTTTTGGCTTTGTTGATCTTTTCTTTCTAGCATCGTTTCCTCAAAATCATTCTAACGCATTGGCAGGCTGAGGTTTCCAGAAAATAAATATAACGGCTGCAATCAATGCCAACGCACTGCCGAAGAAAAATGGCGCTGAGGGACCAAAACCTTGCCATCCACCCACGCCGCTCCATAGCAAGCCCGCAATCAGTGAAGCCGGGAAGTCCAAAATACCTAAGATGGCATTATAGGTTCCATAGGCTGTGCCCCGCAACTCCACCGGAACCAGGTCTGCAACCATAGCTTTGGCGGTGCCATAAGTCAGGCCATAATAAAAGCCATAGAGCACATAAAGGACACCCACATGCACAGCGGTCTGTGCCAAACCAAAGCCAAGATAAATCAGCGCATAGACGATCCAGCCGCCAATGATGACTTTACGTCTGCCAAGCCGATCCGAAAGGTTGCCAGCCGGCGCGGAAACAGCAGCATAAATGAAATTAAACACTGCTAACATGAGCAAAATCTGCAAAATCGTCATACCACGGTCTTCCGCACGTAGGACTAAGAAGGCATCCGAGGAGTTACCCAAATCGAAAATACCCACAATAATCATAAACGTGATGAAGTTTTTACCCAGCCCCTTGAATGTAATCCGGGTTTTTTGTGCTTCTCCACTTGGTTTGACTTCTTTTGCGCCGAATGCTAAAACCAGCACGGCTAAAAATGCCGGGATCATGCTAATCAGCACAATTGTTCGGAAGGTTTGTTCCTTGAGCGCAGCGCTGCCAGCTTGCATTCGCCAAACTACAAAAGCAGCGATTAGCAGCCCAAGCATTGCTCCAGCAGTATCAGCCGCACGATGCAAGCCAAAAGCTAACCCGCGATGCTCTTCTTTGACATCATCGGCTAAAAGGGCATCCCGAGGCGCTGTGCGGATGCCTTTACCCACGCGATCTGCCCAGCGAATAGCAGCTACAGCTTCCCAGGTGCTCGCCAGGTAAAAGAAGGGTTTGGCAATCGCTGAAAGAGCATATCCTACAACGGTAAGTGCTTTGCGACTTTTGAGTTTGTCGGAAAGCCAGCCAGAGAATACTTTAAGCACACTGGAGGTTGCTTCGGCAATACCTTCGATTAGACCAATAATATTGGTTTTTACCCCTAAAACAGAAGAAAGAAACAGAGGCAAGATGTTGATAACCATCTCGCTGGAGA
Source organism: Candidatus Mesolinea sp. UBA5823 (assembly GCA_002417685.1). Lineage (GTDB taxonomy): Bacteria > Chloroflexota > Anaerolineae > Anaerolineales > Anaerolineaceae > Mesolinea. The sequence goes on along the minus strand of DICP01000034.1, from coordinate 4,973 downwards.
CATCCATAAGAAAGCTGGTGGCACTGACCACCCATAAGTTGCGCGGTAATTCCTTTAGAGCGTTTTCACCTTTTTGGGCCATAGTTTTCCTCCACAGAAGAGAGTATCAAGCGCAAATATGAGCAGATTATAACCCTAGCGCAAACGCTTTCTCAAGATTTCGCGTATAAGATAACTGCCAAGCGGAAGGTAACTTGGCAGTCATTCAATTTTGCGATTAGTTAACAAGAACAGGGGCAAAGCCCTACCCAAAGCGGCCGGTAATGTAATCCTCTGTGCGCTTGTCTTTGGGGTTGGTGAAAATAACCTGCGTACGGTCATACTCGACTAATCTGCCAGTGCGGGTTTCATCGGTGAAGAAAAATGCGGTGTAGTCGGAGACTCGGCCAGCCTGCTGCATGTTATGCGTCACAATCACAATTGTATAGTTCTCCACGAGCATGCGTATCAGGTCCTCAATCCGCAAGGTGGCAATCGGATCCAGGGAAGCTGCTGGTTCATCCATAAGGATCACGCTCGGCTCGACGGCTAATGCCCGTGCAATGCACAGACGTTGTTGCTGCCCGCCGGAGAGTGCCAATCCTGATTTGTTGAGGTTGTCCTTGACTTCATCCCATAGCGCAGCACCTCGCAGGCTGCGTTCTACGATTTCATCGAGTTTCTTATGGTCTTTCAAGCCATTGACGCGCGGTCCATACGCCACGTTATCGTAAATCGACTTAGGGAAGGGGTTAGGCTTCTGAAATACCATGCCAACACGTTGGCGCAGGCTGACTGGGTCCATCTTAAAAATATCTTCACCATCGAGCAAGATTTCTCCTTCGGTGGTGACGCCAGGGATCAGGTCGTTCATCCGATTAAATGAGCGTAAAAAGGTACTCTTCCCGCATCCAGAAGGACCAATCAGGGCGGTTACTTGCTTTTCTGGGATTTTTATGCTGATATCTTCTATGGCACGGAAATTTCCATAATTCAGGCTGTAATGTATAGTTTCAATTTTAATTGAGTTCATTGATTCTCACGCAATCCAGCAGTTAATTTACTGGAAACAAAGTCAATAATCAAGTTGATCAGGATGATGGAAATAATTAGAACAGCACCAGTCGCCATAGCCTTATCGAAAGCGTTGGTGTCCATGGCTAAGTAGTACAAGTGCAAAGCCAAAGTGCGCCCGCTAGAAAAGATGCTTGTAGGCATGCGCGCACTACCGCCTAAAGTTACATAAAATACAGCTGTCTCGCTAATAACCCGAGCGACACTCAAGATGATACCCGTGATAATACCAGGGATAGCTGCTGGTAAAACCACTTGGTAAATCGTCTGCCACTTCGTGGCGCCCAAGGCTAAACTTGCCTCTCGATAACTCATCGGCACAGTAAGCAAAGATTCTTCGGTGGTGCGGATAATGGTTGGCAACACTAAGCAAGCCCCCGCTAAGCCGGCAGAAAGCAACGAAAACCCAAAATGCAAGACGGAAACAAACAAGGCAAACCCAAATAGACCAAAAATAATCGAGGGGATACCTGCTAAGGTTTCCACCCCGAAATGCACCAGGTCTATCAAGCTTCGCAAGAATTTTGAGCCAACGTTTGTTTCTCCAGCATATTCCGTGAGGAAAATTGCTGCCCCAATTCCTAAAGGTGTCGCAATCACGATGGTTAGTCCAATCAGATAGACGGTGCTCACAATCGTGGTTGAAATACCACCTTCGCCAGAAAGCCCCCCGCGAGGTGCCGTAGTAAGGAATTCCCAAGTAACTTCGCGGATTCCGTTGGTGATCACGTAACCCACAACCACGAGCAGAATCAACATCACCAGTGCGCCCCCTACCCACAGCGCTCCAAAAGCGAATTTTTGGCTCAAATGCCGCTGCTTTAAGTTAGAGCGGTTTGGCTGCTTTTGGGCGGCAGATTGCACTGTGGATGAAGCATTCGACTCAGCTTGATTCATGAGCAGCTCAACTTCTCTCACCGTTGCGCAAAATTAGATGCGCACTTGCATTAATGATCATAATAAGGATAAAAAGCACCACGCCCGTAGCAAAGAGCATACTTTCATGCAGACCGGTGGCATAATTGATTTCAACGGCAATATTCCCGGTGAGCGTTCGCGCTTGCCGTAAGAAAATCGTAAGGGGATTATCGGTAAGAGGTGTGGGCATAATGACTGAGTTCCCAATCACCATAATCATTGCCATCGTTTCGCCTATCGCACGTCCAACACCCAAGATGAGGGCAGCAATGATGCCCGATTTCGCCGCGGGGATCATCACGTGGATGATAGTTTGCCAATGCGTTGCGCCTAATGCCAATGAGGCTTCCTTATAAGAGCGCGGTACCGCCCGTAAAGCATCCTCCGTCACGCTGGTTATCGTCGGCAGAATCATAACCGCCAGCACAATAGCAGCTGAGAGCAACCCATAGCCAGAGTTTCCTGGCACGGGGATACGACGGACGATCGGAACAAGCACAACCATCCCGAACAAACCATAAACTACGGAGGGGATCCCGGCTAAGAGTTGGATAGCGGAGCGAAAAACATTTTGCACTGCTCGTGGGGCAACTTCTGCTAAGAAAATTGCAGCACCCAGAGCTAATGGTACACCCATGACGATCGCCATGAAGGTTACCATGACAGAACCCACAATCATAGCGAGTATGCCATATTGCCCATTCGTAGGCCGCCAAGTTGTTTCCAGCAAAATATTCCGCAAGCCAATTTGTTGAAAAGCGGGCAGGCTAGATTGAAAGATAAAGAAAAAGATGAGAAAAACAATAATAATAGAAACAATTGCAGAGAAAAAAAGTAAATACTTTATCCCTTTATCAATACGGTACCTTCTCTGCATTCCGGCTCCAGGCTTTCGGACAATATTTTATCAGAATTTTGGCGTCCCCTTGGGGAAGAGGACGCCAAATCAAACACTCAAATGAGCAGCTAAACTTTCAAAGCTTACTTTACAGGAATGTAGCCTTCTGCGCGGACAATAGCCTGGCCTTCTGGTCCGAGAACGAAATCTAAGAAAGCTTTCACTACACCCTGTGGCTCACCGTTCGTCAGCATATTGAGCGGACGAACTACCGGATATGTGCCGTTAGACGCATTTTCTTCTGTAGCTTCAACCCCACCCAAAGGCAGGACTTTGACACTCTCGTCCAAATAGCCGAACGAGAGATAAGCAATCGAATTGGGCGTGTTGGCAACCGTTGTGCGTAAAGCACCGTTAGATTGTTGTAAAATCGCGTTTTCAGTAATCAGCGCATCTCCCATCACCATTTCTTGGAAAGCATCCCGTGTTCCAGAGCCTTCCTCACGGGAAACAACAATGATCGCTGCATCTGCCCCGCCAACTTCATTCCAGTTGGTAATCTTACCTGAAAAAATATCGCGTACCTGTTCAACGGTCAAACCACTTACCGCTGTATCGGGATGCACCGCAATGGCAATGCCATCTCGGGCAATCACGTGCACCTTCAGATTTGGAAATTCGGCGAGTTCTTCTGGTTTAATTTCGCGAGAAGCGTTACCAATATCAGCAGTGCCTTGAGCAGCAGCTTTCACACCTACACTGGAGCCTCCACCGGTCACTTCAATTTCGACATCCGGGTTCTTTGCCATGAAATCTTCGGCCATTTTTTCGGCTAAAGGCTGAACAGTAGTTGAACCTGTGATGCTGATGCTACCAGAAAGACCAGCTGCCACGTCCTCTCCATCAGTTGAGGCTGGGGAAGCTGCTGGGCTGGCGCAAGCAGCCAATAAGAGACTAGCAATTAGAGCGATACCTAAAACGAAACGACGCATATTATTTTTCTCCTTCTCATAGTTTGATTTTATATGCTCATAAATGTTAACAAGCGATGCTTAAAAGGCTTTTATAGCAATGTTAAATCCTGGTGATAGGCTTGTTTAATTTCAAATTTTAATGGTTATTTGTTTATGGAATTACAAGAACCTACGATATGGTTTTTTGTTTCGGCTCGATAAACCAGTGTGTGTTTGCCTCTCATGTTAGAATCAAGCATCATGCAAGCGAAAATTCGTGGGCGTTTTCTTTGGTTCGCTGGGTTGTCCTTAGTGTTAATCCTACTGATTAGCGCCTGTGCAGGTCCTAAGCATCTTCCTCAAATCACTCCTGCCGCACTGCCAGAATTTACCCCCTCACCCAACCCTATCCAACGGCAGACTATGGCAGCAGCCAACGCCACCCCCACACCTGTTCCCTCACCAACCCCCTGGCCAGTCGCCACTGCAACACCACCATCCATTCTTATCAAGGACTTGGCTGCAGAGGGTCTCAATCCGCTTACCGGGCTGCCGGTGGATGACCAAACCCTGTTACAACAGCGCCCTGTGCTGGTGAAGATTGCCAACTGGCCGCAAGGCTTGCGCCCCGCCGCCGGCTTGAACCAAGCCGACCTTGTGTTTGAGTACTACATCGGCGCTCAGGCGAACCACTTCCTGGCTGTTTATCACGGGCAGGATAGCGAGCAGGTCGGTCCGCTGGCGCCAGCCCGTATGGTGGATGCGCGCCTGAGCGAGCACTACCAAGGCATTTTAGCTTATGCTAGCGCCGATAACACGGTTGAGAAGGTGCTGAGCGAAGTGCTGCCCGGGCGAGCCTTCCTGCGCGGATTTACCCCTTGCCCAGCCATGTGCAACCTCACGGATGCTGGCGGTGAAAACACTTACGTCAACACCAGTGCTGTGCGGGAGCTTTATCGAGCAGAAAACCCTGAAAGTGACATTGTCAATCTCTCAGGGTTAAATTTTGCAAGCCGTTTATCCCAATGGAATGCCGAGGCACAGCAGCTCAGTTACATGTATGCGGATTTTTCCGTGATGCAGTGGGAATATGACCCCCAAAGCGGTCAATATCAGCTCTCGCAGGATTACGCCGCCCCCGATGGCAGCATTAGCATCGCGCATTCATACGACCGGGTGGATGGCACACCCATTGCCTTCGATAATATTAT
>DICP01000042.1 GCA_002417685.1 Candidatus Mesolinea sp. UBA5823 | reverse complement strand
CCGATAAACTGAATAGTATCTTCCAAAACCTCAGGCGGCACGGCAAGCTGAGCGAAGCCGACGTGGAAACTGCCATGCGGGAAGTGCGCTTAGCTTTGTTAGAAGCAGATGTCAATTATGCTGTAGTGAAATCTTTTACCCAGCGAGTTAAGGAGCGCGCTATAGGTGCGGAAGTTTCTAAAGCACTCAACCCTGCCCAGCAGGTCATTAAAATCGTCAACGAGGAGCTGATCAAGACTTTAGGCAGCGCCGAACCGCTTAACCTAAAGGGCGAAAAGCCCTATGTAATCATGCTCGTAGGCTTACAAGGCTCAGGTAAAACGACAGCGGCAGCAAAGCTCGCCAAAAATTTACGTTCTAAGGGGGAGCGTGTAATGCTTGTGGCAGCAGATATTTACCGCCCAGCGGCTGTTAAGCAATTGCAAACCCTAGGTGAAAAGTTAGATATCCCAGTTTACAGCCAGGAAGGCGCTAAGCCCGTGCAAATCGTACGCGGTGCCTACGAAGCTGCCAAGAAGGGCGCATATTCCGTAATTATTTTAGATACAGCTGGACGTTCGCAGCTCGATGATGCTTTGATGGACGAACTGGTGGGCATTCAATCCACAATCAATTGCAATGAGATCTTGCTTGTCGTAGATGCCATGACTGGCCAAGAAGCACTCAACATTGCGCAGGGCTTTCGCAAAGCCATCCCGATTACAGGGCTGATTATGACCAAGATCGATGGCGATGCACGCGGCGGCGCTGCAATTTCCATACGAGAAGTAACGGGCATCCCCATCAAGTTCCTGGGGACAGGCGAGGGTTTGGATGCCATTGAAGTTTTTGACCCCGCGAGGATTTCTTCGCGCATTTTAGGCATGGGCGATATGCTCGGCTTGATTGAAAAAGCAGAAAGTGCCTACACTGAGCAAGTGGATGCTAAGGAAGCTGAACGGATGCTCTCTGGCGAATTCACATTAGATGATTTTGCCAAGCAGCTCAAACAGATGAAAAAGATGGGCCCATTAGGGTCAATCATGGAGATGCTGCCAGGGCAGTATAGCGCCGTAGCGCGTAATGTGGATCACCATGAGGTAGAAAAACAACTGACCACGGTCGAGGCTATTATCAACTCCATGACCAAGCAGGAACGGCGCAATCCTAAGATTCTCAATGCCAGCCGGCGTAGGCGGATTGCTGCTGGTAGTGGTAAAACTGTGCAAGATGTAAACCGGTTGATGAAACAGTTTCAAGATATACAAAAGCTCTTAAAACAATTACAAAAAACCGGAGGACGTGGTAATATAAACCGATTAATAGGTTCATCTCGGAACTGAGGATAAGGATATGCTACCTTCAGCATTCTCTCAACCTTTGAATCGGAACCTGGATTATATTTTAGACATATAAGGAGTAATAACTCAATGGTACGCATTCGTTTACGCCGTGTTGGCTCTAGGCATCAACCCCATTATCGTGTGGTAATCGCTGACAAAGAAAGCCCTCGCGACGGCAAATTTATCGAGGTTGTCGGTCATTACAATCCAAGAACCGAACCAAGCACGATCGTTTTTGATGAGGAGAAGATTTATCACTGGTTAGATGTTGGCGCTCAACCCTCAGAATCCGTGGAAAAACTTTTCAAAATCGTCAAACTCGATGAACGCTATCAGCGCTTGAAAGCTGGCGAGCCTCAGGAGACTTTACTGGCAGAAGCTGAAGAACTTTATCAGTCCCGAGTGAAGGATCCTTCAACCACACATATCAAAGCCTAAACACACGCACTGCAGATAATTTTCCAGGGGATTACATGTCCCCTGGAAATATATTTGCAAAGAGGAAGCAGAGCATAGATGAAAGAAGATAACTTGAGCGAACTGCTCGAATATCTAGCAAAATCCCTGGTAGAACACCCAGAAGAGGTGCGAGTACGCTCTCATCGCAGTGGTTCGATGGTTTATCTGGACTTGACCGTCAATCCAGAGGATTTGGGGCGCGTGATTGGCAAACATGGCCGCATTGCTACTGCCACGCGGACGCTTTTGCGCGTTGCTGCAGCCAGAAATGGGCAGCAAGTGACCATGAACGTCGTCGATACTGATTAAGATCAATTTTTGAAATGACCAATATGGAAAAATCACAAACAGGCTCTGGAGTGCTTGAAGAGCCTGTTTTTGTGTTAATTGGCCGGCTGCAAAGAGTGCACGGCATCGATGGGGAAATCGCTATGCGAGTGTTAACGGATTTTCCTCAACGGATTCGCCATGGTAAGCAGGTTTTCATCGGTGAAGCTCATCGGCAAATGATTATTGAGAGTGTGCGCCCTAAAGCTGAGCTGTTGTTACTGACTTTTAAAGGGATAACCACACGCGAAGCAGCCCAAGAACTGACTAACCTTGAAGTGTTTGTGGAGGCTCGCAATCTGCCAAAATTGCCCGAAGGCAAGTATTACCACCACCAGATCCTGGGGTTGCAAGTTTACGAGGGCGAAGAGCTGCTAGGGCAAATCAGCGAGATCATCGAGACCGGTGCTAATGACGTCTTTGTTATCCACCAAACGAGCGGGAAAGACTTGCTTATTCCAAATATTCCTGAAGTAGTGTTAGCTGTCGAATTAGAAGAAAAGCGCATGCTCGTCCACCTTCTGGAAGGCTTGAGGGGATAGCCTTGGACGAGCTGGAATACTGGCTGGCATTTAGCAGCATTAAGGGTATTGGGGCAGTGCGTTTCCGGCGCCTGCTGGCTTATTTTGGCGAACTTTCGCGGGCTTGGCAGGCTTCTCAGGCTGATCTCTTGGCGGCAGGGCTTACCGAACACATGGCAGCTGCTATCATAGAGAAACGTGAAACCTTAGAAGTAGGGAGTTTACAAACTGAATTAGCTGAAAAGGGTATTCAAGTGCTCACTTGGAATGACCTAGCTTACCCGCGCTACCTCAAGGAAATTGACCAGCCACCACCGGTGCTCTATTACCGAGGAAACATCCTGCCTGAGGATGACTTGGCGATCGCTATTGTGGGGACGCGCAGCGTAACTGCGTATGGCAGACAGCTCACCAAAGATACAGCAGCATATTTAGCCAGTAATGGCGTTACAGTGGTGAGCGGATTGGCGCGGGGTGTGGATGCAATTGCTCATCAGACTGCGCTAGAAGCTGACGGAAGGACTTTAGCAGTACTCGGCTCAGGCGTAGATATCATTTACCCTCCAGAGCATCGTAAGTTAGCAGAGCAAATCATCCAACACGGCGCTTTAATTAGTGATTACCCGCCGGGCACCAAACCGGATGCGATTAATTTCCCTCCGCGCAACCGCATCATTTCTGGGCTCTCGCGTGGAACTGTGGTGATTGAAGCAGGCGAAAAGAGCGGTGCATTGATTACGGCTAAATTTAGTGCTGATCAAGGGCGGGATGTTTTTGCTGTACCTGGATCGGTGCTCTCACCGATGAGCCGCGGCACGAATAACCTCCTGGCAGCCGGCGCTATCCCGCTTACTAGCCCTGCCGTGATTCTGGAGAACCTTAACCTGCCTAAACTAACGGGTTTGCCGAAAGCTGATGAACCCGATTTAGATGCAGAAGAAGCGCGTGTACTGAGCGCACTTGGTGCCGATACATTGCATATTGATGATTTATGCCAAAAAATGGATGCGAGCATTGAAAAGCTGACCGCCCAACTCACACTCATGGAGTTGAAAGGTTTGGTCGTGCGAGTTAAGGGAATGGAATACGCCGCAATTCAAAGCTGGAAGATCGATTAGCCTCGATTAAAATCGTAAACTTATACAAAGCATTTCCAGCTCTTGTAGCTGGTAAAAATGCTTGTGGTATGATAGGTGCGTTTTTAAAGAAAGTAGACGAGGAGTTATTATTGGAAGCATATTGTATGAAATGTAAACAAAAGCGGGAGATGGTTAATCCCGTAGCAAGCTTTACGGTGAATGGCAAGCCCATTACCAAAGGGGAATGCGCGGTGTGTGGAACCACAGTTTCTCGCATGGGGATGACTGAAGCCCACGCTGGCTTGGAGCAACCGAAAGTTTCTCCGGCAGCCAAGCATAGCAAGCCACAGATCCGTGAGCCTAAGGCTAGCCAGTTGAAAGCAATCAAGCCGAAAAAAAGCGAGCGATCAAAAAAGAGCAAGAAGAGTGGATTTGCTACACGGGGGGCATCCGGGAAAGAATTGGTTATTGTTGAGTCGCCTGCCAAAGCTAAAACCATTGGTAAGTTTTTAGGGAATGATTACACGGTAGTGGCTTCAGTGGGGCATGTCCGGGATTTGCTTAAGTCTCAGTTGAGTGTGGACGTGGAACATGATTTCGCGCCTAAATACAGAGTCCCTAATGAAAAGCGTCCTTTAGTTAAAGAGATTGCGCAATTAGCCGAGGAAAGCTCTAAAGTATATCTGGCAACAGATCCGGACCGCGAAGGCGAATCGATTGCCTGGCATCTGATGGATGCAGCAGGTATCCCACCGGAGAAAACCGAACGTGTAGTCTTTCACGAAATAACAAAGGAAGCTATTGATGGAGCTTTTGCTCATCCACGCGAGGTTGATATGGATCTGGTCAACGCACAGCAAGCGCGCAGAATCCTCGATCGGCTGGTTGGTTATAGCGTCAGCCCGATTTTGTGGAATAAAGTTCATGGCGGGCTTTCGGCGGGCAGAGTGCAATCAGTCGCTTTACGCTTGATTGTGGAGCGCGAACGTGAAATTCAAGATTTTATCCCCCAAGAATATTGGTTGATTTCTGCGGTTTTCACCCCTGAGGGCAGCAAAAAAACTTACACAGCCAGCCTAAAGAAAATCAATGGTAAAGACTTGGACTTGCCTAATGAAGATGCTGCTAACCAAGTGGTGAAAGATTTACTTCAGGC
>DICP01000122.1:21470-34403 GCA_002417685.1 Candidatus Mesolinea sp. UBA5823 | reverse complement strand
AATTTGGATGTAATCGATTAACTAATGTTTTTCAACACCCTCGATATGCATTTACTCGTTGACAGGCTGCATGTACAGTTTCAGCAATTGACTTAAGATTAGTTTATCCTAAAATAACATACAAGAAAGGTAAAATTTACCCAAGGTGAGAATGATGGCTACAAAAACTTATCTTATCCCCAATATCAGTTGCGCGCATTGCGTGATGCATATCACCAATCGCTTGAACGAAATCGAAGGTGTGAAGAGCGTTGAAGGCGATGTATCTACCAAAGAAGTCACGGTTGAATTTTCCGAACCCGCCAGTGATGAAGTAATCGTCGCAGCCTTAGAGGAAATCAACTATCCTCCCAGGAGATAAAAATGGCTGAAAAACATCAGGTCACTCTGCCCATCTTAGGGATGACCTGTGCAAACTGTGTGGCGACTGTTGAGCGTAGCCTTTCTAAAACGGAAGGCGTGGAAGAGGCTAGCGTTAATCTCTCCTCCGAGCGCGCAGCCGTGCGTTACGACCCGAGCAAGACCAGCGTCCAGAACTTGGTTGATCAGGTGCGTAAGGTGGGCTATGACGTCGCGATTGGCGAAGCCGCGCTGCATATTCAAAACCTAAGCGACCAAGCAGATGCCCTGCGCTTAGAAAAGGCACTCAACAGCCTCGAAGGCGTACTTTTTAGCCAGGCGAACTTAGCTACGGAACGCGTTACAGTGCGTTACGTACCTACCATAATCAGCCAAAGCGAAATCCGCCGAGCTATTGCCGAAGCAGGTTTTAAGCTCGCTGAAGAATCCACACAAGGCGAAGATGCCGAAGCCGTTGCACGTAAAAAAGAGATCGAACACCAACGGCGCATGCTCGTCATTGCGCTGATCTTTACCGTACCACTCTTTGTACTTTCCATGAGCCGCGATTTAGGTTTGCTGCCTATGGCGATCGCGCACGCCCCATGGATGGATTGGCTGTTTTTTGCTTTGGCAACGCCCGTGCAGTTTTATGTAGGCGCTTCCTATTATGTGAATGGGTTTAAATCTCTGCGCAATAAATCGGCTAATATGGATGTTTTGGTTGCCATGGGCACCTCAGCAGCTTATTTCTATTCCATCTTTGTGCTGCTCGGCGCTGTCCCTGGGCATGGGTATTTTGAAACCTCTGCGGTGATTATCACGTTGGTGCGCTTAGGCAAGTATTTAGAAGCCAAAGCCAAAGGCGGTGCCAGCGAAGCAATCCGTAAGCTGCTTTACCTGCAGCCTAAAAAAGCGACTGTCATTCGAGATGGCATCGAAATCGAAGTCAATACAGAAGATGTTCAGATCGGCGATGTAGTGGTTGTCCGCCCGGGCGAAAAAATCCCTGTTGATGGCATCGTGATCGAGGGCAGCTCGAGCGTGGATGAATCTATGCTCACCGGCGAATCCTTACCCGTAGAGAAAACCTCTGGCTCGCCCGTTTATGGTGCCACACTCAACAAAAACGGCAGGCTGATCTTTGAAGCCACCAAAATTGGACGCGACACTGTCCTGGCGCAAATTATTCAGCTGGTCGAGAATGCCCAAGCCAGCAAAGCACCTATCCAACGCTTAGCCGATAAAATTTCGGCAGTGTTTGTGCCCATCGTGATTGGGATTGCCCTGGTGACCTTTGCAGTCTGGTATTTTGTTATCCCGCTGCCCGCCAATTCGGAAGTAACTTTGTTGGCACGCGCGCTGATCAATATGGTGGCAGTGTTAGTGATTGCCTGCCCATGCGCTATGGGCTTAGCCACGCCGACTGCGGTGATGGTTGGCAGCGGCAGGGGCGCTGAGCTTGGCATTCTAATCAAGTCTAGCGAGAGCTTAGAAACTGCCGGTCAGGTGGATACAGTCGTCTTCGATAAAACTGGCACGCTCACCCGCGGTCAGCCGATGGTTACAGAGGTTGTTTCGCTGCTTCCAGAGCTCAGTGAAGATGAAATGCTGCAATTTGCAGCTTCAGCTGAGGCTGGCAGCGAACACCCTTTAGGGGAAGCCATTCAAGCGGCAGCGATCGCCCGTGCTTTGGAGTTACTCCCTGTTGCTCAATTTAAAGCAGCAGCCGGAGGCGGTGTGAGCGCCGTTGTGGCTGAAAATAAAATCCTCATCGGTAATCAAGCGTTTTTAGCCAAGCAGAGCGTCGATACCTCAGCAGCTGCGGATAGTCGTTCTAAGCTCGAAGCCGAAGCCCGGACAGTCGTATTGATGGCGATTGACGGTAGATTAGCAGGCATTTTCGGGATTATGGATACTTTAAAAGATAACAGCCCTAAAGCTATATCCGAGCTTCATCGTTTAGGGCTCAAGGTTGCCATGTTGACCGGCGATAACCAAGCGACCGCTGAAGCGATTGCTAAGCAGGCCGGCATCGACGAGGTGTATGCTAACTTGCTCCCGCGCGACAAGGTCAAGCAGATCGCAGCGCTTCAGGCGGAAGGGCGCAAAGTTGCCATGGTTGGTGATGGCATCAACGACGCTCCAGCCCTGGCACAAGCCGACGTCGGCATTGCGATTGGAACTGGTACAGATATAGCGATTGCCACAGCACAAATCGTTTCCATCAGCGGGGATTTAATGGCGGTACCCCTGGCGATCCGCCTCTCCCGCAAGACGCTAGCGACCATCAAACAAAACTTGTTTTGGGCTTTCTTTTATAACGTTATATTAATCCCAGCAGCGGCAGCTGGGCTGCTTAACCCTATGTTAGCAGCCGGGGCGATGTCTTTCAGCAGCATATTTGTGGTCACTAACAGCCTGCGTCTCAAGCGCTTCAAATAGATTCAATGGTGATATGCGCAACAGCCTGTCATGCGCAGGCTGTTTTTACGCATCTATAGCTTAGCATCCGCTCCTTACCAGTATAATAAGCACTACATGTTACATTAGACCTGATAATTAAACCTGATAATTGAAGGCGGTTGCCCAATGGACGTATTAATCAATTTAATGAACCTGCTCTTCTGGACGCTAATTTGGGCTTTTGGGGGTTATTTGATCTTGGTCAGTTTGTTTAAGGTACAACGGCGCGAAGCGACGCTTTTAGGTTTTGGGCTTGGTTTAGTCTTGCAGGCTTGGGTATCAAATCTATTGGCTCACTATTTAGAACCGGTAACAGCTTTTTGGGCTGCCGCTGGCATTATCTTGTTTATCGGTGTGCTGCTGACCACACTTCTCAAAAGTTGGCAATCAGCCCGAAAGCAATTTACTTTCCCGATTGGTTATTGGATGGCGTTTGTTCTCCTCATCTATATCTTCTTCATGATCGGCCATGGGTTAGCCATATTTGATGATTACCAAAACTTACCGACAACCTCCTTTTTAGCAGCAGGTTCTATACCACCAGTGTTCCCGCTCAATCCTAACCTCAGCTTTGATTACCACTACCTGATGCTGCTGATAGCCGCCCAGTTTATGCGTTTAGGAGATCTCTTCCCCTGGACCGCGCTGGATCTCACCCGTGCGTTTTTCTTCGGATTGAGCATGGTATATGTATTTTTCCTTGGCAAACGGCTCACCCGCAGTCTGTTCGGAGGCTGGTTAGCAGCGCTTTTCACCGCATTTTCCGGCGGTCTGCGCTGGCTGTTGCTCTTTCTGCCTGGGCGGGCTCTTGGAGCTATCTCTGGGCAAATCAATATGATTGGTTCCGGATTAGCGGCCGATGCCAGCCTTAAGTTAGCGCTCTCCAAACCTTGGGCAATCGAAGGCGGGGGACCTCTTCCTTTCCCGTTTGCGTATGGGAACGGCTTCCATACTGTCGGGGTGATGGAGCATGGCGGCACGGGTATGATGGGCATGACCATTATCCTATTACTCATCCTGACCTTTAGGCGTTGGAAGCACTCTGGAGGTGTGGCTGTCACAGCTGCTTTGTTGGCAGCCCAAGCGCTTGTGGATGAGATTTGGTTCGGTTATTTCCTAGCTACCTGCGTGATTATTGCCCTTATTCATTTTATAAAGCAAAAAGACAAACCTCATCAAGAGGCTTGGTTGGGCTTAGTTTTCTTCGTGCTTATCCCGGTGCTGTTTGCCCTGTTTCAAGGGGGTGTGCTCACTGGCACAGCAACCCAGCTGCTGAATCTAGGATCAAAAGCCGGTTCTGAGTCTTACTTTAGCAATGCCTTTTACTTGCGCTGGCCTCCAGCGATTATCTCGTCACATTTAGGGGAGCTTTCTTTACTCAACCCAGCCCAGCTGCTCGTGGCGCTGCTGGAGGTTGGGCCGATTTTCCTCCTCATTCCGTTGATGTTCGCCTGGGGTAAAAAAGCTTGGCGGAGCAGCCAAGTTATCTATACTATCTTAGCGGTTATGGTGGCTATCAGCCTCTTATCGGTGTTTGTTGGTTACCAAGGCGATGCGGGCATCTCTGCGACGAAACGCCTTAGCTTAGTCGGCACTGAACTCTTGACGGTTTTTGCCGTGCCATTGCTATGGCACTGGCTGCGCTATCGCCCGCTCAACCTCAAGCTTTTTGTGGTTGGGATGATGTTGCTCTGCTGTGTTGGCGGGATCGTCTACTTTGCCATTGAAACCACAGCGATGCAGGTGCCGCAAGAAAGCTACTTTCTAAGTAGCTTAGATGCGCAAGTGGAAAGCCAATATTGGAATAAGCTAGATAGAGATGCTATGGTCTTCGACCTAATCCCTCCGCGTGCCGCTACGGTTTTTGCCCGACCGTTAACTTCTCATAGCAGCTGGTATGAGACACTCCCGGAATATTCTCGGCTCGCCGGCTCTCTCGATCCTTATGCCTTACGCGCTGCTGGATACGACTATCTCTACCTTGGTGCCGGGGAGTGGGATGATTTCTCTGAAACCGTCCAGGAGAAGCTTTCCGCGCCTTGTGTGCAGCTTCACTATGAAATAAATGACGCGAAAGGTGATTTCCGCCGACTGCTGGACTTACGCGATTGTGAGTAGTCTGTAACCTTATCGAAGAACTACACAAATTTGAGGCGCACCGCTGCCACCCAAAGCATGCGCAGAAGTAACAAACCATGCTTCCAGCGTTGGATATTCGTGGTGCCGTAGGTGCGCTCGCGGTAACGGATCGGCAGGTCCACAATTTTTAAGTTCAACTTTGCAGCCCCAAAAATGAGATCAAAATCCCCAAAGGGATCAAAATCACCAAAGAAAGCACGGTTAGCTGCAATTTTTTCATAATCTTCCCGCCAAAGCACTTTAGTGCCGCAGAGGGTATCTTTAATGCTTTGCCCTAACAGCCAGGAGAATGCCGTACTGAAAAACTTATTCCCGAGTGTGTTGAAGGGACGCATGGCTTGCTTCTCCATCGGGTATACTAAACGCACTCCATTGATAAATTCTCCACGGTTCGAAATAAGCGCATCATAAAAGCGGGGCAGGTCTTCTGGCGGGACTGTCAGGTCGGCATCCAAAATCATGAGCACATCACCCTGGGCATGCTGGAACCCTAAGCGGATAGCATCACCCTTACCTGTTCCTTCTTGCTTAAATAGTTGTACCGGGCGATTGGATTGCGCCGCGATATCCTCGATGACCTCGTAGGTGTTATCCTTCGAGTAACCTTCCACAAAAATAAGCTCCGTACGGCTGCCCATCTCTGGCACGCGTTGGAATATTTGGGCAATGTTACCAGCTTCATTTCGCGCGGCGATTACCACTGAAACGGAGGGTTTATCCTCGCATGCCCCTCCGCTTGGCCGAGCAATAAGGAAATTTGTCATGCACAAAAATTTAAACAATGTCAACCGTGCTAAAACACGGTTAAACAGTCCGCTGAGCAAGGGAAAGTAGAAGGGAAACAGCACTTCCGACGATGTACGTACGACCTCATAATCACAGAGTTGTAGCAAGTTGCGCATATCCTGCTGGGTAAGCCAGTTTTGATCCAACAGCGGCGTAGCCATATGGATAGCCTGCGCCACCTTAAGTGGCAACTCCCATAAGCGGTTATAGAAGTTAATCACCAAGCGCGTTTTGGGGGTGCAAAAAGGTTTTAACTGTGCCAAAACGGTCTGCACATCCCAAACATCATTGACCAAGTCCGAGAGGATGATAAAGTCAAACTGCCTGCCGAGGTCAGGCAAGGCATGCGCATCCACGCAAATAAACTCACATTGCGGGTGGGCTTTTTGTGCTGCCGCAATCATACCTTCAGAAAAGTCCACACCCACACCAACCGATGGCTCCAAAAAAGCCAACAAATCGCCTCTGCCACAACCTACCTCCAGTATAGTACTCCCTACCGGGATGATAGAGCGATACGTTGCATTCAGCCGGTGGTGGTAATAAGAGCTCCAGCGAACTTTTTTCGCTTCTTTGGCGGCAATGCGATTCCACAGCGCTTGGCGTTCACGCGTGAACTTCTGATAAGCCTCGTCACGAGCATTAAAATAACTATCCAAATTGAATATCCTAGAATCGTCTGACTAATCAGATAATGCTAAAGTATATCAAAACACGCTGGAATAGGGGGTCTTTAGAGAATTAATGATGTGGGATAGCAGCCCGTGCCATTTGGTCGACGTACTCATTCAAGGTGTTACCTGCATGCCCACGCACCCAAACCCATTTCACCTCATGCTCACTTAACGCACGGTCTAGCTCCTGCCATAGGTCGATGTTCGCTAACTTGCCTTTTTTACGCTTCCAATTTCGCTGTTTCCATTCTGGCAGCCAAGCGGTCGCGCCATTGAGGAGGTAACTGGAATCAGTATAAAAAGTAACTTGGGATGGCTGCTTGAGTGCACGTAAGGCGTTGAGCGCTGCCAAGATCTCCATGCGGTTGTTGGTTGTTTGCTGCTCTCCACCACTGAGCTCAGTGCGTTTGCCATTAATGAGGATTACAGCTGCCCAGCCGCCCGGGCCTGGATTACCGCTGCAAGCGCCATCAGAATAAATCTCCACAACTGGCTTATGGTTCATTCAGTTGCTCTCCAGTCAGTTCCTGCAAAGTGCTATCCAACATCTCCAATACCGTTGGGATGTATTCTTCATCCAGCGTGTACATCCGGCGCACAGCATCCTGCAAAATCAAGCGTCCATAAGCCCAATGCTGAACCTCCGGAGCAAGAGTGAGCTTAACGTCATCCAATAAAGCACTCGCCCAAGCTGGGTGCGCTTCAGCATAGTCCGCTGCCACATCTTGGGGGTCATCCGTCACTGGCCAATAGCCATGAATATGAACCAAGCGCTCCTGTGCCTCTTCGGTCAACAGCCATCGGACAAAAAGCCAACTACCTAACTGCTCCGCCGGTGTCCCTTTTGCAATGCCAATGGAGACTGTCTCTAGTGAAAGGCTGCCTGTGCCATCTGGTGTGGGGTAAGGTAAGGAGAGCCATTGGTCCGCAGATTCAGCACGCTGTTGGTAGCCCTCCTGGATGATGATGTCATCCAAGTTGCCCTCATAAGCCAGAGCTAAGCGCCTCGCAAAGTACGCGTACGGCACCTCCTGCTGCCCGACCCAGGAGCCATCTTCGCTAAACAACTGCTTGAGGAAAGTAAAGCTTTGGCTGCCAGCTGGATTATTAAAACTCAGCACAGGCTTCGCTGGATCGAATTTGCCGTAAAAAGCTCGGTACCAACTCAGCGCGGCAATAGGAGAATTGGATACCCACATACCGCCTGTGCCGTTATTATCAATATCGTTATCTTGCAGCTTTTCAGCAGCAGCGGGGAGCATCTGTGCAGCGAGTTCTCCGGGCGAGCGGGGTGCTTGGTCAAATCCTAATTCGCCTGCCCAACTTTGGTTATACACCAGTACTCCTGGTTGGTAGGCAATTGGTAAGTAACCCCAATACTCTTGATAAGTAGCTAACGGTGAGAGCTGATAAAAAGCTGAATCAGGCGCATATTCCGTGCTTATGCCGTAGTCTACGTCGTACAAGTAAGGCCCCAAGTTAGCCAATTCACCCGTAGGGTTTAGCAAAGCTAAGTCGTACCCCTGAGCGATGGCAAGGTTAGTTTGCATCCCATTGCTAACTAACTTATCACCGACATCTTCGAGACCACCTGCGCCAACCGGTGTAATGTTTATTCCCCAGGCATTTGTTTTATTGAACTCCCCCACCAAGCTTTCAAAGCTCGTTTTCGCTTCATTAATCCATGGATGCAAAACCGTGAGTTCCAAACCCGCCAGTGCGCTCTCATCGATTGCCTCAATAGTCGGCCAAGGTGGCGTGGGGGTTGATGTTAATGTAGCAGTCGGCGTAGGGATAGCTGGTGTTGCACTGGATTGCGGTTGCAATGTGCCTGCTGTGGGAGTTGGAGATTGTTGTACACCTTGGCAGGCTGCCAAGCTAAAGCTTATCAGCGCTAAAAAAAAGATTTTAGAGAAATGATTTTTACGCATTTTCCTCAACATTTGAATCAAAACGGGAATGGATGGGAGTCGAACCCACCCCGGCTCGCAAGGCGACCCGACACTGATTTTGAAGACCAGGAAGTCCACCGGGACCTAACCATTCCCATCGCTAAGCATATCCGAAATGAAAGAGGCTTGTCAAGCTGATCTTTCATTCTTGTTGGGCAAGAAGCTGTAATGAATGGTCACACTTGAGCTTATCTTTATCCTTTTCCGTGAAAATTCAACCCGAATATCGTATAATCCAAATCCAGAAATTATAGTTATCAAGGAGATTTATGTCTGCAGAACTTAACCATACCCCTGATTGGGTAAAAAATGCTGTATTCTACCAAATCTTTCCCGATCGTTTTGCCTGGAGTGCGAGTGTGGAAAAACCAGGCAATTTCGAACCATGGGAAAGCGCACCAACTCCAGATGGCTTCAAAGGAGGCGATTTAATTGGCATTCAGGAGAAACTGGATTATCTTGAAGATTTAGGCGTTAATGCGATCTACTTCAACCCCATCTTTCAAGCGACTTCCAACCATCGCTACAACACCCATGATTACTTCCAAGTGGATCCACTGCTGGGCGGCAATCAAGCTTTTACACAGCTACTGACGGAAGCTCACAAGCGCAACATCCGAGTGGTCTTGGATGGCGTGTTCAATCATGTGGGGCGCGGCTTTTATCAATTCAACCACATCTTAGAAGTTGGTCCCAAATCCCCATATATCGACTGGTTCCACATTCATCGTTTTCCGCTCAATGCCTACTCCACTTCGGCAAATTATGATTGTTGGTGGGATTATCCGCCGATGCCCCAATTCAACCACGCAAACCCGCAGGTGCGCAGGTTTATCTTCAACGTAGCACGCTATTGGCTTGATCAAGGCGCGGATGGCTGGCGCTTAGATGTTCCTTTCGAAATTAAAGATGACGAATTTTGGCGGGAGTTCCGCGAGGTGGTCAAGACAGCCAACCCCGAGGCATACATCGTGGGCGAGATTCCCTCCGAAGCACAGCATTGGTTAGCAGGCGATATGTTTGATGGCGTTATGAACTATCAACTCACTCACGCATGCGTTTCCTTCTTTGGCGGCAGCCGAATCGACGCCGAACTGGCAAAAGGCATGATGGGTTTACCAACACCCGAAGCTATGGATGCAGATAAGTTTGCGCAACGCACACAGGAGCTGCTGACCATCTACCCCAACGAGTTTGCCCAGGCACAACTCAACCTTCTGGATAGCCACGATATGCCCCGCTTTTTGAGCTTGGTACGCGAGGATATACAACGCCTTTACCTTGCTTATCTCTTCACGCTCACTTACCCCGGTGCGCCTTGCATTTATTATGGCGATGAAATCGGAATGACCGGCGGGCGTGATCCAGATTGCCGTAAAGCTTTCCCCTGGGATAAAAGCGAGTGGAACCACCAGCTTCACGATAAAATCCGCGAGTTAGTTCTGCTGCGTCACGCCATTCCCGCATTGCGCACAGGGACTTATCAACCCTTGCTTGCCAATGGAAATTTACTGGTTTATATGCGCCAAGATGAGCATGATAGCGTAATCGTGGCGATAAATCTGGAAGGCAGCTTGCAAACTTTGGATATTGAACTGAAGGAGCTTATTCCCGATGGAACCGTATTACAGGATCAGCTAGGCTCAACACAGGTCACCATCCAATCCGGTAAAATTAGCAGCCTTACGCTACCTTCGATGAGCGCGGTAATCCTCGCCTAATTTATTTACTATTGAATCAATAAAAGGCTTTGCTGTGGCTTAGTTCAGCAAAGCCTTTATGATTTGTGTGAACCACGGGTAAAGCTGCAAAGCAAGCAATCCGCCTGCTATGCCTAATAACCAGCCAGCAATAACATCTAAAAGATAATGAAGCTTGAGCGCAATACGAGAAAGACCAACCAAAATAGCCCAAAGGATAAAGCATGCGATCACCCAACCAGAGCCCGTTTGCATCGAGAGCGCAGCTAACATCATCGCGCGGGCGGCGTGCCCCGAAGGGAATGAATGTGGATCAGCGATGCGATAGATTTTGCCCCACTCACCTTCAGGCCGCGGACGGTGGAAAAGCGCTTTAATCAGAAATACCACCCCTGCCATGCCCAAGATTGCACAAGCCCAAAAAGCTGCCTGAAGGCGCATTTCTGACTCGCCTAGCAACCAAATCAAGCCTAGACCAATCAGCCAATACCACGAATCACAGGAATGACTGATAAATTTCATCACACTCTGGAGAAGCTTGGCATTAGCTGAGAGAACCAGCCTGGATGTCCATTTTGTATCTACTGTAAGTACGTGTGCCAATAAATCCAACGCGTCCTCATCTTCAAACTGAACGGTATCACATCGAGGAGTGATTTTATCATAGTGAGTCATAAAATACCCTTGTGCAAATCACACCAAACCGTTACTAAAAACTGTTCTAACAAGTACGGGTAGTTATAATAGGGCTACTATCAAGCTTGAGGTGAATTTTGGAAATCAATGATTTGGCAATTTTATGGGATATGGACGGGACCATTTTAGACACCTTCGATTTACATTATGAAACCTGGCAAGAAACTTTTGCGGGGCGCGATATCAACTTTAACCGTGAAATCTTTCGCTCCCATTTTGGTGCCAACAATCGCGAAACCGTGCCGATTTACTTAGGATACGAACCTGACGACTCCACTTACACACAGATTGCCAACCATAAGGAAGAGCTTTTTCGTCAGCAACTATCCACAAAAGCGCGGCTTTTCCCGGGTGTTAACGATTGGTTCGCCTATTTTGCGGATCACGGTGCCAAGCAAGCTATTGCATCCTCCGCTAATATGGAAAATATTGAGAAAGTGGTTGATGCTTTTGGAATTAGGCATTACTTTGACATACTGGTTTCAGGCGAAGACCTCCCCAGCAAGCCAGCTCCAGATATCTTTCTGCGTGCAGCAAAAAATTTGGGTGTCCCACCTGAGTGTTGCGTAGTGTTCGAGGATTCCTATCATGGAATCAATGCGGCTAAAGCTGCCGGCATGGTGAGTGTTGGTTTTGCCAGTACCGCACACTTCAAGCCAGGAGACGCTGATTTTATCTTGCATACCTATGCGCAAGACCCTGCCCCCATAATCCAACGCATCCTGCATCTGATCGAAACGCGCAAGCTTATCCAAAGATAAAAGGAATCACAGCGATCAGGCAGAAACCTAAGAAGACAATAACCAAAGCCATTTGAATATCTCGCTTTGCACGCGTGTCCTTCAGTTCTGGCTGGAATTCGGTCAACTCCAATTGCCATTTCGGTCCTGCAAGGAAAGCAAATAAACCGCCAGCGATTAACCCGCCTAGATGCCCAAAATAATCGATATTTAGTGCCGGATTAAATCCAATGGATAAGTTTAACAGCAAGATAAAAATCAGATTGAAAAGCAAACCGCGCGAGCGTCCCCCCAAATAACGCTTGTTTTGAACCACAAAAATAATTTCAGCACCGAGCAATCCGAATATAGCTGTGGAAGCCCCTAAAGAGGCTGCCGGCGTAAGCACAAACGAAAGCACGTTCCCACCAAACGCTGCAATAAAAAACAGCAGCAAAAAGCGCTTATGCCCATAGATACCCTCTAATTGCACCCCTAAAACATAGAGCGCATATAAATTTGAAGCTAAATGTAGCAGGGAGCCATGTAGAAATACGGGTGTAATCAGGCGCCAAACTTGACCGGCTAAGATGGGCTGCTGGATTTTACCAAGGTACAAGAACAGCAGGTCAAAACCAAGATAACGCTCTGATAATACCTGTAACAAGTAAAAGACCGCAATCACACCCATCAGGATAAAAGTTGCTTTCGGCTTTACTGCATTCAAGCGCACTGCCATTGGTGCCGGTTGTGCGGTTGGTGTTGGTGTTTCTGGAGTTTGTTCGTTCATAAGGTTACCTGACGAGGGTGAACACGATGATGTTCAGCAGTAATAATATCTTGAATTATGTCAACGGTTTGCTCGAGCTTATCTTCAGCATTGACCACGATGTAGTCAAATATATCTAAATGGCTGAATTCCTGCTCTGCTGTGCGCACGCGCAGCTCAAATTCTTCTGGTGATTCGCTGCAGCGTGAAGCTAAGCGGTTAATCCATTCTTCACGCGAGCTGGCGGTAAGAAAGATCAAAACCGCTTCTGGGCAAAGTGAACGAATCGTCATGGCACCTTGCACATCTAACCGCATAATTACGTCTTTGCCGGATTCTAGCGCTTCCTTAACTTGCCTGCGAGGGATACCTTTATAGTCCGAGTAGACCTTAGCATGCTCGAGCAGCTCACCCGTAGCAACTAAGTGTTCGAATTCTTCACGAGATACAAAAAAATAATCAACGCCATTTTTCTCGCAGGGGCGGGGTGGCCGTGAAGTCATGGTAATAACAAAGTGCTGGTTACTATATCTGGTACGCAATGCCTGCACCACAGCATCCTTACCGATGCCTGAAGGGCCAGAAATAACCAGTAATAAAGGTGAAAAAGGTACTGATCCAAAATAAGCGCTTTTTTCGGTCATATTGCCATCCAATTAGCTGAAGATTTATGCCATAATTATACCCTTCGGG
>DICP01000122.1:0-21402 GCA_002417685.1 Candidatus Mesolinea sp. UBA5823 | reverse complement strand
TCAGGCCATTAAGCCTCGGCTAGCTACACCGAGGTTGCCTGAGTATCTCGGGTATTATAATAGAGGAAAATCATTATCGAGGTGGTTGTATGCCCTATTATGATTTTCGATGTAATAATTGCCACAAACGCTTTGAAATCTTTCTAACATATGCCGAGTTTGACCAGAAAAAAGTTAGCTGCCCACATTGCAATTCTGAGAACCTGACGCGCTTGATTCGGCGGGTGCGCATCAGCCGTGGCAATTCAATCAGCTTAGAAAATTTGGATGACGATCAAATGTTGGAAGATCTGGAACAAGATCCACGCAAATTGGGGCGGATGATGCGCGAGTTGAGTTATGAAACAGGAGAAGAGCTTGGACCAGAATTTGATAATGTGGTTGAGCGCTTAGAGCGTGGCGAAAACCCAGAAGAGATCGCCAATTCTCTTCCCGATGAACCCGCTGATTTAGGCGAGATGTAATCCATTCGGAAAAGAATCCCCTTAGACTAATTAGGCTGCTCCAGGAGCTCGAGCAAATCAGCATAAGAGCGTACTGTTCGCACTTTTTCAATAAACTCCTTAAACGTTCGGCTTTCAGCCCAAAGCTTCCGAACTGCTGGTCCAACAGGATCTGCCCCAGCTGCTCCACCACCAGGCTGGTCGTTATAAGAGCCATAAAAAGCGAAATACGCCTGGTTGATTTTACGAATATGGTAGCCATGCTCCCAGAAGAATTGCCGGCGCATTTCCATGTATTGTTCAGCTTCATTCACCTTGCCGGTTGCAAGCAATTCATCTACGCGCAAACGCGTCTGGCGCATCTCTGCACGGAAATCAAAAATAACAGTAGCTTCCGCACCTGGATCTTGCAATTTCGAGCGCATTTTCGGGGCAGCAGGCGGCGGCAATTTATCTGGAAAATTTGCCCTTAGCACCGTATTACCAATTTCCGTACCAGCTAAGCTTGCCACGGTCTCATTGATCGTGCGCATTTGAGGATTCACATCATAACGCAAACCTAAGGGGTGAAAGAATAGATAATTGTGCATCCACTCGTGCGCGACGGTTTCAATCAGCCAGCTGAAACTTGTTGTTTGCATCACCGTAGTGGGGTAAGCACTCAATCCGCCAATCGGTTCCACCAATGCAGAATAATCAAATTCTGTATAAATTCCCTCTTCAATAGCTTCCTTCTGTAAAGTATCCAAACCAGGGAGCAAATTAAGGCTCAAGACTGTACGGATTTCTGTGCGGGGCGAGACGATCAAATTGAGCGGCAAATCCGAAATCTTATAAAGCACCGGCGGAAACACTTGGCCGCCCCAGCTAAAACCCATTTCCGCTAAGGTACGCTCAGTTTGCGATTGAACTACAGCCTCCATAACCGTTGCCAAATCAGCAAGATGCTGTTTTTCATCAGTAAGTTGTGATTGCAGCTCAGCAACTTTTTCATCTCGGTTCGCCATCTCCGGCGCTGAAACCGCCTCGTCTAAGCTGGTGTTCAACTGATTAACAATATCCACTTGCTGAAGGTAGCCGTCGACCAGCATATTTTGCTGCTCAACCGAGAGAAACTTATCAACTTTGAGTGCAGCAGAGATGCCCTTCTCCATCAAGGCTTGCACCGTCCAAGCGCTAAAGTCAAACTCGACATCACGCGTATATTTGCGCAAAGCTACCAACGGATCCCAAAGCGCAGCGCTGGAACTTGTGAGCAGCAAGAGCATGGCAACAACCACTAACTCTAATCGCAGAATCTTGCGGAATGTCCAACCAGCGGCGGCTTCGTAAGGCATGCGAGCATTTTAACACGGAGCTGGTATTCAAAAGACAAATTACAACCTTTATGCGAACCATTACTTTTCAGAAAATTTTCGCCACTTTCTAACCTAACAAGGCACAACGTTTCACTTCAAGAGCTCGACTGTCATCGCTAATTAGCAATGTCCTAATGCTGGCAATTTAGANNATTTTGCTACTTTAGGACATTATCACTTTGCTCTTACACTTCAAGAGCTCGACGGCGCAAAGAAGCCTTCATGCTATAATCCGATTACAAATTTCATTCGGTGGAGATGATATGGCAGGGCGCGCCAAATCAACCAACAAAACCAATAAAAAAACAAGCAAAAGTGGTAGCGGGTCTTCCAGCCGATCATCAACGCGCAAATCCACACCAGCCAAATCCTCCCGCACCACTTCCCGCAAACCTACATCCACAACAGCTCGCGATCCTCAAGCGGTTTTTACACTCACACAGGAACAAAAACAAAGTATTTTAGGAATTTTTCTCCTCGTTACCGCCATCCTGACCGTGATTAGCATATTCACCCCTAATGCCGGCAGTCTGCCCAACTGGTGGGCTGGAGTCTTGTTTCAAGGATTTGGTTGGGGGGCGTATATTTTGCCCATTTTGCTGCTTTTCGGGAGCGCCTGGTTTCTTTTTCTGCGAAAGCAGGAGAAGTTCTCTAAAATTGCGCCTGCCCGCCTCATTGGGGTTGCTCTATTCCTCTTCAATTTATTGGCATGGTTTCAGCTGCTTGCCAACAGGCTACCTGGGCAGGATCAAATTGGCGGCGGGGCAGTTGGCAATTTTCTCCTGACGACGCTAACACGCTGGTTTGGAGCACCTGGTGCATTGATTTGGTTAATTGCTTGGCTGCTAATTGCGCTTATTCTGCTCATTGATCTTTCTATGGCTGAGGTAACCAGTGGAGTAAGTAAAGCTTTCAAAGCTATGCACAATCAAATTTCCCGCCTGAAGAGCAAGCAAGCTGCCCGCAAAGCTGCCCAGCAAGCCACGACTGAACCCGTACCTGCAGCTTCAGAGGAGGTTGCAGCACCCCGAAATGGGAGTAACCAACCTTCACAATCAGCTCCATCTACCCCATTGATGCCTGCCTCTCAACGCGCTCACCCTTGGGTTCTGCCTAACCCTGAAGACATCTTGGCTCCGGTAACCGTCGCCACTCCTGATAGCGAAAACGATCACGATCGCGCCCGCGTCATTGAAGAGACCTTGCGTTCGTTCAACACACCTGTCCATGTAGTTGAAATTCGCCGCGGTCCAGCGATTACCCTCTTTGGCGTGGAGCCAGACTATATTGAAAGCCGCAACGGCAAAACGCGGGTGCGGGTCAGTAACATCGTACACTTAGCGGATGACCTCGCGATGGCGCTCAAGGCATCGCGTATACGCATTCAAGCACCGGTGCCGGGCAAGGGCTACGTCGGCATCGAAGTACCAAACCAAAAAACTGAGCTCGTTTCACTTCTAGAAATTGTGCAAAGTCCTTCCTTTGCTACCAACCCTGACCCACTCAAATTTGCCCTGGGCAAAAACGTCGCCGGTCAGCCTTTTACCGCCAGCTTAGCGGATATGCCGCATCTCCTGATCGCCGGCACCACCAACTCGGGCAAGTCAGTGTGTGTCAATGCCATTTTAGCAAGTTATCTGCTTACACTTACGCCGGACCAAATCCGCTTTGTGCTTGTGGATCCTAAGCGTGTGGAACTTACCAGCTATAACGGCATTCCTCATCTGCTAGCTCCTGTCATCGTAGATGCAGAAAAAGTAGTCGGCGCTTTGCAATGGATGCTGCGCGAAATGGACTTGCGTTACCGCATGTTTGCTGAGAGCGGCGTACGTAATCTGGTGGAATACAACCAGCTGAAAGCTGCCGAGGGAGAGAAAACCTTACCCTTCCTGTTGGTCGTCATTGACGAGCTGGCTGATTTGATGATGCTCGCCCCCGATGAGACCGAACGTGCGCTTACGCGCCTGGCACAATTAGCCCGCGCTACAGGCATTCACCTGATTCTTTCAACCCAACGTCCTTCCGCGGATATCATTACCGGCTTGATTAAAGCTAACTTCCCCGCCCGAATTGCTTTTGCTGTCGCTTCCAGTGTGGATAGCCGCGTCATCCTCGACCAACCTGGCGCTGAACGCTTGCTCAGCAAAGGGGATATGCTCTTTTTAGCACCAGATTCTGCCGCTCCCGTGCGGTTACAAGGCACTTTTGTTTCCGATGCTGAGATCAGCCGGTTGACTGAATTTTGGCGCCAACAAGCGGCACTGATTTCCGGAGAAGAACGTCCGGATATCGCGGTTTTCGCCTCTGAAAGCCATCCTCCCTTAGTTAACCCTACGCTCGTTCAACAGCCACTATGGCAGGAGTTAGAAAAGGATATTGAACAAAGCGATGCGGACCCGATTACCAATGAAGCCTTAAAGATCATCCGCAATGAAGGACGTGCTTCTGTATCAATGCTTCAACGTAAATTGCGGATTGGTTATACTCGCGCTGCACGCATTATTGAATCGTTGGAGGAGAAAGGCATCGTCGGACCACCTGACCCACAAACGGGAGTGCGCGAGGTGTTAGATTATGGTAAGTACGGGCCAGTTAATCAAGATTAAAAATGATGCATTTCTATTTTCAAAGGAGTGAATTTCGGGTGCGTCAATTTACTGGTTTAGGTTGCAAATTTAAGGTGATTAAACTATAATCACAGTCAAATTTGATGTGGAGTTATTTGTTCATGAGTGATTATGATGACGAAAGTAAGGCTGAGAATTTAGAAGAGAGCGAATCGCAGTCCATGGATAAAATGGAGGAATTGCTCGATTCTAATTTCATGATCGACTTCCCCAAAGCAGGGGAAATTCGTGATGGTATTATCGCCAGCATCTCCGAGGGCCAAATCTTGGTCAGCGTTGGTGCCAAATCCGAAGGTGTTATTTCTGGAAAAGAGTACGAAGGTATCCCACAAGAAATATTAGAAACATTAGAGGTTGGAAAGGCGATCCCGGTTTATGTGGTCACTCCAGAAGACCAAAACGGCAACCTCGTCCTCTCATTCATCCGCGCCGTTGAAGAGCAAAGTTGGCTAGATGCTGAAGATTTGCTTAAATCCGGTGAAAGCTTTGAATCAGAAATTGTTGGGTACAACAAAGGCGGGCTCATCGTGCCTTTGAGTACTATTCGTGGTTTTATCCCCGCCTCGCAGCTTTCCTTAAGCCGTAAGCTCGAAATTACTGGCAGTACCCCCGAAGAAAAGTACAAATCAATGGTTGGCGAGAAAATTGAATGCCGCGTCATTGAAGTGGATAGAGAACGCCATCGTTTGATTTTAAGTGAACGTGCCGCCAGCGGTGAAACCCGCGATATGATCCGAGATAAAGTTCTTGATAACCTCCAAGAGGGCGATGTTCGTACCGGTCGGGTTACGAGCTTGGCTGATTTCGGCGCCTTCGTCAATATTGGCGGAGCCGATGGCTTGGTGCATATCTCCGAAATCACGTACGATCACATCGATAACCCCAAGGAAGTGCTCAAGGTTGGCGATGAAGTCAAAGTCAAAGTAATCAGCATTGACCGCGACCGCAAGCGCATTGGCCTCTCGATGCGGCAATTGCAGGAAGACCCCTGGACTAGCCAAGTTTCTCACCTCAAGGTCGGCCAACTGGTTGAAGGTGAAATTACCCGCCTGACGAATTTTGGCGCCTTTGCCCGATTGGACGTCCCAGGTGAGCTGGAAGGCTTAATCCATATTTCTGAAATCAGCGAAAAACGCGTTGAACATCCAAAGGAAGTCCTAAAAGTAGGAGACCACGTCGCCTTAAGGATTCTGCGCATCGAAGAGGACGAACACCGTATCGGTTTAAGCCTGCGCCGCGTGGATTCAGCCCAATATGTTGACCAGGACTGGAAAGCTTTAGCTAAAGACTTGGATGTTTCCACTTCTTCCGAAGAGGAAACTTTGGGGGATATTGTGGGCACTATTCCAGCAGTAGAGGAACAACCCACCGAAGAAGTTGCTGAAAGTGAAGCAGCTCCAGCAGAAACCCAAGAAGTCCAACAAGCTGAAGAAGAAGCACAAACTGAAGAGGCTGTTGACCAACAGGCAACTGAAACTGAAGAAACACAAGAAACCGAAGATAAAGAGGAAGCATAAAACCCAAATTAGCGCTGGAAACGTTTTGTCTCCAGCGCTTTTTTTATTCCTATGACCTGGTTCATCGATGCCCATGAAGATATCGCCTGGAATATAGTTACATTTCAGCGCGACTATACCCGTTCCGCTTTCGAAACCCGCCAATTAGAAGCCAGCACACCCATTCCCGCTTTTAATGGGGATACAATGCTGGGTTTGCCAGAATATAACCAAGCTGAGGTACGGCTTGTATTTAGCACGCTTTTTGCTGGCCCTGCGCGCGCTGGTGCTCAAGAACCAGCGCTTGCTCCGGTTTATCACACCGTGCTCGAAGCCAACCATCTATATTGGAACCAGCTTGGGATCTATCACCAGCTCTGTGAGAATCATCCCCAAGCTTTTCGCTTAGTGCTTTCGCGGCATCAGCTACAAGCCCACTTGCAAGACTGGGAAGAAAATAATGACGCCCAAAAGTCTCATCCGATCGGGTTGGTGCCTTTGATGGAAGGGGCAGAGGGCATCCTCTCCTGTGATGAACTCCCACAGTGGTGGGAAGCCGGCTTAAGAATTATCGGACTTGCTTGGAGCGGCAACCGCTATACCGGCGGAACTCATGCCCCTGGGCCGCTTACTGCCGAAGGTAATGATTTACTCGATGCTATGGCTGAAATCGGTTTTATCCTCGACCTTGCTCACATGGATCGGCAAGCGGCTTTCCAAGCGCTGGAACGCTATCCAGGTAGGATTATCACTAGTCACGCCAATGCTAGCCGTCTGGTAGAGAATTACCAGGGCAACCGTTTATTAGAAGACGACCTGATCCAGGCAATGCTTGAACGCGACGTGGTAATAGGCGTTGTTCCCTATAATAACTTCCTCAAGTTTGGTTGGAAAGATAGCGGCGGGCGCGAGCGGATAAGCCTGCGCATGGTCGCACAGCAAGCCGATTATATTTGCCAATTGGCTGGCGATGCTGATCACGTTGGCATTGGCACGGATTTTGACGGCGGCTTTGGCTTGCAATCCACGCCGATCGAGCTCAATTCCATCGCCGACTTACCTAAATTGCTCCCCTATTTACAAGAAATGGGTTACTACCCAGATCAGTTCGATCGTATTGCTTCAGGGAATTTTCTGCGCGTGTTAGAATCAGCATTACCATAGAAATCGAGTTTGATGTGGAACCCACGAATCACGATAGCGATATCAATTCTCCAAACAGCATGAATACAGCACCCGAGCAAGAGCCGTTTCCAAAATTTCGTGCTCGCCTTGGGCTGACCTTGTTGATGATTGGGTTCATCATTTTCCTCATTGGCGCTAAACCAGAGATTTTTGAACTCGACCGGGGAACCGCCATTGGCTTTTTACAAATTATTGTCATGCTCCTCGGGCTCGGCTTGGTCACCTGGGGGGGATGCTTAACTCTCTTCGCATTCTGGCGGGATGGAGAACGATCTCTCTTAGCGGATTTCGGGACACGGACTTGCGCAACAGGTTTTGTGATTTGCTTCTTTACCGCGCTTGCTGATGCTTTTGGTTTTGGTACTAATCCATTGCCGAATGTCTTCCTGGGTAGGCTACAAACCAACGGGTTAATGATCGGCATGGGCATTATTGGCATCGGGTTCTTGATGATGCTGCGCTATAAGCGGGAATAAACCTTCATCCGAGCTATACACTTTTCAGCTTTTTAATCTTCCTTTTGATATAATTTACCCTCACAAAACATGAATGATTCATTAACTATCCATCAACTCGGTAATGGTCTGACCGTCCTGCTCAAAGAAATCCACACCGCCCCAATCGTGAGCGCTTGGGTTTGGTATGGTATCGGCTCTCGCAATGAAGTCCCCGGAAAAACCGGAGTGAGCCATTGGGTAGAGCACATGCAATTTAAGGGCACCAAGAAGCATTCCGCCCAGGATATGGACCACACAATTGCCCGCCTTGGCGGGTATTGGAACGCCTTTACCAGCCCCGATTGGACAGCTTACTTCGAAACACTGCCTGCAAGCGCTTTAGAGACAGCATTAGAGCTGGAAGCTGACCGCATGACCAACAGCCTCTTTGACCCTCTTGAGGTTGAAACCGAACGTACCGTGATCATTTCAGAACGGGAAGGCTCCGAAAACGACCCACAATTTCTACTCAACGAAGCTGTACAAGCGCACGCGTTTAAGCACCACCCCTATCGTAACGAGGTCATCGGCTCCAAAGAAGATTTGCTTGCCCTGACGCGCGAAGATCTTTATACCCACTATCGCCAAACCTACCAACCAGCCAATGCCATTCTGTGCTTAGCTGGAGATTTCAACACTTCTGAGGCACTGCGCTTAGTTGAAAAACATTTCGGCAGCATTCCTGCTGGCAAAGTGGTCAAAAATATCCCAGAGCCTGAAGATAACTTGCCGGAACTCAGCCAACTCGAGCTGCAAGGTCCAGGCGAAACGACTTTTATCCAGGTAGCATATCGTTCACCTAAAGCCGATTCGGATGATTTTTTTACTTTTTCGCTGATGGAGAGCTTGCTTACCGGACCTTCGAATCTGAACATGTTTGGCAGTGGCGGCGTGGGACATCACACCAGCCGTCTTTATTTAGCCATGGTGGATGAAGGCTTAGCTGCTGGCGTTGGCGGTAGTTTATCAGCTAACATTGATCCTTCTACTTTCACGCTCTACCTGACGAAAAATCCAACCCGTACCATTGAAGAAGTTTTGCAAACCTTAGATAGCCAAATCGAGGCACTGCAAAGCCAGCCGATTAGCCAGACTGAGATTGACCGTGCTCTCAAACAAACCAAAGCGCTCTTTGCTTATAGCAGCGATAATATTACCAATCAAGCGTTTTGGATGGGTTATGCCTCCAGTTTTGCCCGATACGATTGGTTTACGCACTACGTCGACCGTATCTCTTCCGTCACCCCAGAGATGATCCGAAGCATTGCCCAAAAATATTTACAGCCACACGCACGGGTCATTGGTGTTTATCAACCCAAGGATGGGAACTAGAATGCCTATGAGCCCATTATCTTCTGCAAAGCTTCCTGGTCCGGATGACATTCTGCGGCAAGAGTTTGCCAATGGTGCTGTCTTGCTTAGCCGCACCAATCCTTCCAGCCCAGCAGTCGCCATCCGCGGTATGTTCCCCCCAGGTGCGTTAGCTGACCCTTCAGATAAGATTGGATTAGCCCATTTTATGGCAAGTATGCTCATGTCTGGCACGCGCATTCACGCTTTTCGTGAGCTTAACGACTTAGTAGAATCCATGGGAGCAACGCTCGTTTTTGGTGGTGGAAAGGTAGCCACCTCTTTCGCCGGGCAATGCCTGCGTGAGGATTTAGCTCAGCTGCTCGAAATCCTGCTGGAAGTGCTCACTCAACCAGCATTCCCCGAGAAACAGTTCCAACGCACAAAGATGCAGATCCTCACCGCGCAAGCCATTCAGGCACAAGATACCGCTGAGGTGGCAGAGCAAGCCTTTGACCGGGCTATCTACGGCAGCCATCCGTATGCGCACCCCGACTTAGGCTACCCAAACACAGTGCAGAGCATCAGCAGAGAGGACTTACAGGCATTTCACCAACGTTTCGTTGGTCCTCGAGGAATGATCGTTGCGATCACGGGTGGAGCAGACTCTGAAGAGGTCCTACAGGCTTTCTCGCGCACTTTAGGCGCCTGGGAAGCACCCGCCCAAGAAACTCAGCCGTCTATTCCACCTGTACAGCCTATCCAAGCAACCTACAGGGAGCATGTACCTCTTGAAGAAAAAAGCCAGAGCGATCTAGTCATCGGCACCTTTGGGCCTAAAGCCACAGCATCCGATTATTTAGCAAGCACACTAGGGAATGATATCTTAGGCCAATTTGGAATGATGGGGCGCATTGGCGAGAGCGTGCGCGAAAAAGCCGGTTTGGCTTATTATGCTTCCAGTTCACTCGATATGGGCATCGGACCGGTCACCTGGCAAATTTCTGCCGGCGTCAACCCAGAGAACTTGGACCAAGCCATCGCCCTTATTCTTCAGGAGCTGGAGCGCTTCACTCAGGANNACTTCAGCTGGAAAGCCGATATCATGATCAAATGTGGCATTGATGCGGTCGAGATCAAGCGGCTCGACGAGATTAACCCCGCTATTCGCGCTCGTTTTATCCACCGGGTCTATACTCCCTTGGAACAGGCACAATTGCAGAGCAACACTGAGGCTCTGGCTGGCGTTTTTGCCGCCAAAGAAGCCGTTTCCAAAGCTTTGGGCACGGGCATTGGTAAGGTACACTGGCAGGATATCGAGATTATCCATGCACAAACCGGCGAGCCTGAAGTGCGTTTGCATGGCGCTGCCACTGAAGTCGCTGCTGCCCGCCATCTCTCTGAGTGGGCAGTTTCAATCACACATGACGGCGGAATAGCTATGGCAGTGGCAGTAGCTCGGGATTAACATCTGCCATGACCAAGATCCTCAGCCTCAGTGACGTTGAACTGCCTGCAATTTACAATTCCCGCATCAAAGAACGCTTCAACGAGGTCGATCTGGTCATCAGCTGTGGAGACCTTCCCTACTATTACCTGGAGTATGTCATCACGATGTTAAACGTGCCCTTATATTATGTGCATGGCAACCATGTCACAGAACTGCTCGATAACAGCGGTCAATTGCGTGCCAACCCTTGGGGAGCCATTAACCTGCATCGCCATGTAATCTATAATCGAGATTTCAACCTGCTCGTCGCTGGCATCGAAGGCTCTTTACGCTACTCTGGGGAGAAATACCAATACTCACCTGCCGCGATGTGGCGAATGGTTCTTTTGATGGCGCCCAGACTACTTTTAAACAAAGTAATATATGGCCGTTATTTAGATATTTTTGTGAGCCACAGCGCTCCATTGCATATTCAAGATGATAAAGACTACCCACACCGCGGCGTAGCTGCCTTTCGCTGGCTGATTAGTATGTTCAAGCCTAAGCTTCACCTTCACGGGCATATCCACCTCTACAACCCCCTCCTGCCATGGAAAACGCA
The DNA here is from genome assembly GCA_002417685.1 of Candidatus Mesolinea sp. UBA5823. GTDB lineage: Bacteria > Chloroflexota > Anaerolineae > Anaerolineales > Anaerolineaceae > Mesolinea. The sequence continues at coordinate 10,455 of DICP01000122.1, read as the reverse complement.
ATTTGGTGAAACTTTAGTCGTCAATTCTTACGGCTACCGAGAGATCAGCTGGCCAGTGCTGCAGACTTCCCGCTTTAATTCTTAAGCCCATCGAGCGGTAAAGCATAAAATGGGATGAGCATTTCCAGCCGGCTCAAGCCGCCATGGCGCCCTTGCATCATATTAATATGGTTAGGCCACCAGAGATAAGCATTGTTGTGCGGCAGGGCTACCAAGTCGCCAATCCGATCATTTAATGCAGGGTTTTCTGGTCTCTGCCCGAAGAGCTGTGTGGAAAGCGCCTCCTCGCCAGTGATGAGCGTAAATTCTCCAGGCCAAGCCTGAGCAAAGTACGCACGGACAGCTGCCTCCGTGCCAGGCTTGAGGAACAGGAACGGCAGCCGGCTTTCGCAAGTCGGCAGCATACGCAGCATGTGTAAGAGCTCTGGATGAGCGTTCAGGTTGTATTTTTCATCGGGCGGGGTTGCAACCGCGCCATGATCAGCCGTCAAGAGCAAAAGGGTGCTTTCACAAGCACTTTGTTCCAGCCCAGAGAGGAAATTTTCAGCCAAAGTACGGCTAAATTCGGCAAAATGAGCAGCTATGCGCATGTCATCTGGTCCATAACGATGAATAAGGGTATCCAAGGTAGGCCAATAGACGTAAAGAAAACGCGGGTTTCCACAATGCTGGTTGAGCAAGTCGCGTAGGTCTGCCCACAGATCGCTCTCCGCGACGTAACCATGGAGGTTCGTTTGCTGCATATGCATTCGGGAGAGGCCGGAATTCCCGATGGTGTAAGGCAAAAAAGCATGGCTTTCGATACCTGCTCTATCAAATAATTGACCAAGGGTTGGAAGACCTAAGAACTCCTCCGGGATAAAGCCGGCACGCTGCAAACCGCCATTGTCGCCTATAAAACTGGTGGGGCAATGTAGGATAGAGTTGATCGTCATGCTGTATTCTTTGAGCCACATCTCATAGCCGATGTAGCCATGTATGGAGGGTTCTGTGCCGGTCCAAAGCGTAGTAAGCGCGGTAGCTGTTGTGCTCGGGCTGATACTCGTGAGCGGGAATAGGCTCGCCAGGGGCAAATTTTCCCGCCAAAACTCAGCATAACCTTGCGCCATTAAGCGCTGCAGATGATCATAACCCAGAGCGTCCACCAAAATTAAAACTATATTTCGATAGCGCTTGCCCAAGCGCTCCACAATTTGGAGTGCCAAGCCGGTTGTTTGCAGCTGCGGCCCGCCCAGCAGCGCGCTTACCATGGCAGGGATGCTGCTGAGGCCATAGCCGTTGTAATCNNCAAGCTTCAGCAGCGAGCCAAAACAACTGTTCACGGATATCCGTGCGGCTGCACCAATCACGGTGATCCCAGCCATCAGAATGCACCATGTCGCCACCATAAAGCAGCTGTCCAAAGTGAACACCACGAAATTGCGCCACAGCCATAAAAGCCGCCGCTTCCATTTCGACCGCTAAGCAACCCATCTCACGGAATTTTTGTACTCTGCCGGGCGTTTCGCGGTAGAAACCGTCGGTGGACCAGGTTTTCGTGCATAGATAGGAAATCTGGTGGGCATCGAGCACAGCCTCGATTGAAGCCAAAGCGGCTGCATCGGCTGTCACTTCAGCGCTGGGTGGTAGGTAATGGTAAGACGTGCCTTCATCGCGAAGAGCCGCCTCTGGTAATAAAATCTGTCCCACATTAATACTCTTATCCAGAACGCCGCAGCCACCGCAGGCAATAATATGCTTCGCTCCCAAGGCAATCACTTCGTCCATCAAGCCGGCAGCTAATGGCGCTCCTACACTGGGGTGGAAGAAAGCCAATCGTCTCCCTTCCAAGTTTATTGAATAGACAGGATGCGCTCCGTTTTCCGAATGCAGCTGCGTGATAATCTCTGCATTGTGCGTATGTACCACATTTTCGATCACTTCGCGGAAGAAGCAAATCACCACATGCTTAGGCATATCCACTCCATCCAAATTCTGGGGTGGATTGATAATCGCAAGAGGATTAGGGTCAAAATCAAGAATTGGTAAGTAGGTTTCTTCGCTCAAAGTATTACTCCCCAATCCAAATGATATCCGGGATATTAGCAAAGCGCATGTGCATAACGGCTAATGCCTGTGGATTGTTATCAATAAGAATAAATTGACGGTTAAGATTTAGGCAAGCTTGACCGGTCGTGCCGCTGCCGGCAAAGAAATCTAGCACCATGTCACCCGGATTGGAAGACGCGCGGATGATGCGTTCCAAGATCGCCACTGGCTTTTGCGTGGGATAGCCCGTTTTCTCGCGGCTGTTGGTGCCCACAATAGTATGCCACCAAGTATCCGTGGGGAGCTTGCCTCGGCGGGCTTTTTCCGCGCCTACTAAACCTGGTGCCAGATAAGGGATACGGTCAATGGCTTCGCGGTTGAAGACGTAGTTATGGTGATCCTTCACATAAAAAAGGATGTTATCGTGTTTGGCTGGCCAGCGATTTTTAGCCCGCCCGCCAAAATCGTACGCCCAAATTATTTCGTTGAGAAAATTTTCTCTGCCAAAAATGCTATCCAACAGCACCTTGCAATAATGCACCTCGCGGTAATCGATATGAAAGTAAAAGCTGCCTTGCGGCTTAAGCACACGATAAGCCTCATGCAATCGCGGCTCCAAGAAGGCTTCGTAATCGCTGAAAGTATCCCCGTAGCGCTGCTCGGCGAGGACTTCCGTCTTGTAGTGCTGGTCACCAAAGCCAACGCGATCACCGTTTGCATCGCGCGTAGTCCTGAGCTGGCGGCGCGCCTGCACCTTGCCAGTGTTGAAGGGCGGGTCTATGTAAATCAGATCGACCGACGCAGCCGGCAGGCTTTCTAAGATAGGCAGGTTATCTCCAAAGTAGATGTAGTTGGTCACGCGTACAGAGCACTCCCTTTTCAACCAGAAACTGGTATGGATTATACCTTTCTCAGTAGATTTTCTATAGTCAGAAGGTAGAATTATTCATATAATTAGAAATAGTTAAGTATCTCGAAAGGAAACCATGGACGATAACTTAGAAAACAAAAACGATTTTCCCGAGGAACCTTTCAAAGCTTCTGCAGAGGAGTGGAGCCGGGAAGAGCCAACTTCTCCCCAATCCACCCAAAAACCTCAGGGAACTGACCGCTGGGGCTCCCCTCAACATCCTGGCTCGGATGACCCCAACCGTTGGCAGAACGTGCTCTATTCGCCCGGAGCTGACCAACCTTCCAGCCAAGGATCTCGTCAAACTCCAGAAACGGTTGTAATTACTGAGCCGAGAACCAGAACAACCGAGGCTAAGAAGGATGGCGACTTCCCTGTTTGGGCAATTATACTGATTGTCCTCCTGGTGTTAGCGCTTTGTGTGCTTTGCCCTGTGATACTCATCTTGGGTGGAGTCATCAGCCTATTTAAAGGCGCGCTGATCTTATTGCCGTTCATATAAATCTTATAAAAACGACTAAGGAACCCAGCTGGCGCAATTGAATATTTTTAGAAAGGTAGAAAGGTTATCTACACAATAAGAACAGATCGCTGAAAGGAGCGCCATGAACACAAATCTAGAGAACAATGTTGATAAGTCAGAAGAACCCTCCGAAAACTCTTCGTCGTCCGGAAAGCCTACCGCGCAACGCACCAGCCAGCCTTATGAATCAAATGTAAAGAGGAAACTCTCAGGCAGCTTCTCAGACTCAAATAAAAAGGACGGTTCTACTGTTTGGGTCATTGTAATAGTTGCAGTAGTTGTCTTGATTGCTTTATGTGAACTCGTTCCTTACATCTTAGCTATTGCTGCGATGATTAAGTACCTTACGACCAGCGGTCTTTCGTTGCCGTTCTTCTAAAAGTACTTGGTAGATCAGCTGCTTCATCTGGAGCAGCTGGTTTCATGATAGTTGTTGGTAAGCTTCGACGAGCTGTTTCCATTCTTGCATGCTTAGCGTTTCCGCGCGGCGTTGGGGGTCAATCCCAGCCGCAGTGAGCAGCTTCTCTGCCCAAGCGGGGCTTTCATTCATGCCAGTCGCTAAGGTGTTACGCAAGGTTTTACGCTTTTGCGCAAAGCCGGCATGCGCCAGCTTAAAAAACAAGTCCAATGATCCTGACGGAATAAGTGGTTCTTCGTAAAGCTCAATCGAAAGCACGGCGGAATCCACCTCAGGTGGCGGGTAAAAACAGCCAGCGAGAATACGCGCCTTAAGCTCGGGTTTGCCATACACTTGCACGGAAAGCGCAAGCAAGCTCATTTTGCCATCGCGCGCCAGAATACGCTCTGCTACTTCCTGCTGTACGGTCAACACCATGCGGGTTGGCTTATGATTAGCCTCCAGAAGGTGGCGAATAAGTGCTGAAGTAATATAGTAGGGGATATTAGCTACCACCACATAACGCTCAGCTTCTATAAGGACATCGGGGGAAAGTTTGAGCATGTCCCCCTCGCAAATAGTAACATTGGTAAAGCCAGCCAGCGCCTCCCGCAGCGGGGCAATTAGGCGGTGGTCCAGCTCCACAGCAACCACCTGGCGGGATTGCTGCGCCAGAAGATAGGTGAGGCTGCCAAGCCCAGCGCCAATCTCCAGCACAGTGTCCTCTGAGCTAACCTTTGCTGCTTGCAGCACTTTATTTAAGCCATTGGGGTCGACCAGGAAGTTTTGCCCCAAGGATTTTTTAGGCTGCACTTGGTACTTTTGAAGGAAAGGGAAAATGTCGAGATAATGCGAGCTCATGGCAGCACAATAGGGATGTAAGCCGGCACAGGCGTGAGGAAGTAGAGGGTGGTCCAATAGTGCCAACCGACATAGTTGCTGTCATCGTAGCCCAAATCGATCCAGTAACGCCCGTCAATCCCCCCGCCAGTATCAGCAATAATGCCACGGCCATAACCCGGTACATACACTGGCTGGAACTGCATCACGCTATACCACGAAGTGCGCACAGCGATAATGCCTTTCGTCAAAGTCATACCCGAAGCTGTGATATTATCGCCTCCTAATGCCCGTGGGGAATACGAAGTAGCATAGACGGTAACCTTGCGCCAATATTCGATTGTCTCTCCATCGATAGTTTCTGTGCGCACTACCACTTTCGTCCCGCGCCCCAAGACGCCATCCTGCGGGTCACTGGCTTTCCAAGGTCCTTCGGTAAAGCTGGCGACCTCTTTACCATCTTCTAACCTTACCCGCGTGCGCGTGACCACCAACCCCACTTGCCCAGGAACAACCACTGAGACGGTATCCAGCTCAGCATTGGGGTCTTCCACGTAAGTGTTCTGATAAGCAGTTTCCTCTTTTTCCAGCCGGATTTCTTCGCGGACTTGCACGATATGGATAGTGCCATCAGCAGGCAGAGGTTCATTTTCCTCCGGGACGGCATAATCCAGGTTTTGCAGGGGGATGCCAATCTCCACGAGGGCTTCTCCCACGGTTTCAGCAGCGCTTAAGCCTGAAATTTGTCTACCAGCATAAGCCACACTTACTGGGTCGGCTTTCTTCAAGCTGAGTTCCGTTGTGCTGCTGAGCACTGTTTCCAGTGGCAGAGAGAGCCTGTCTTCGGATCGCAGGAAAATACCCGCCTCCCAAAGAGCTGCCCCAAGCGTGCGTTGTTGCGTAAAAAGCACAATCTCTTGACCATCCACTTTAAGGTTAATTCTATGAGCTGGTTGGAACTGTAACAAGATTGGCTCGCCTGCCGGCAAAGGCTCATCCCAGGAAATCTCGCTTCCATTCCAAAGGATCCGTTCCTCTGGGAAAAACACGATTCCTAGCTCAGCCAGAATGTTCGCTGGAATGCGCTCAGCAGTTTGTAGCGTGATAATATTATCGCCTTGTGCAATTTGGACGGGCACTGCTTGGTCTAAGATGATAGTCCGCTGGGTCAGGTTAAGCATATCCGCATCAGGAAAAATACGATCCTCTGGTTGCAGGCTCAAGCCAGCAGCGTGCAACACTTGCCGCGGGGTGAAGGCGAGCGTGCGCAGGTTGTGTGCTTCGCCATTCACAATGAGTGTGTACTGCCCATAAAATTGCAATGCAATGAGGCAAAAACCCAAAACAATCATTAAGATTGCTATAATCTGCCAGGTTTTGCGGTTGACTTTATTCAGAAAGTTTTCCATCAGATAAATACGATTTTCAGTCAAGTAACCTGCAGTATAACATAGGGTTCAAATGGGCTTATTGAGCCTCATCTGCCAGTTTGTGCAAGACACGCACAAGGACTTCTTGCCAATTTTCATTTTCTAAATTCGCTAAATTAATCCAATAGGCATTCTTGCCAGCCCTGACGGCAGGGTCGATCTCTTTGAGATTGCGCGGTTTGACGCCCTGTGGCAATTGCGGGTAGCTCAATACGATTTGGTTATGCAGTACGTTGATCGACTCTAAACCGGCTTTTTCACCCAAGAGCTTCACTTTCATCTGAAAGAACAGATCTTTCACCGCTTGTGGAGGTTCTCCGAAGCGATCGGCAAACTCAATTTCAGTCGAGACGAGTTCTTCTTGGCTGCGAATCGAGGCAATCCGCCGATAGAGCGAAAGCCGCAAATCTTGGTCCGGGATATAACTTGAAGGAATCTCACTTGCCAATGGCAGCTCCACGTTAATGCTTAGGCTGGGGTCATCCAACCAAGGCAAACCGCTCTCAGTTCCTGCTTCTGCTGGCAGACCAGCCTCAGCGCGCAGAGCACGGACTGCCTGAGAGAGCAACCGCGTGTAAAGTTGAAAGCCAACCGCAGCAATGTACCCTGATTGGCGCGTTCCCAACAGATCTCCAGCCCCGCGCATCTCCAAATCCCGCATCGCAATCGCGTAACCAGCCCCAAGCTGAGCATTTTCAGCCAGCACTTCCAAGCGCTCCTGTCCTTCAGGCGTGGGCTGATGCTTGGCGCTGCGGAAAAGATAAGCGAAGGCACGCTGGGCACCCCTGCCCACCCGCCCGCGTAACTGATAGAGCTGAGCCAACCCAAAAGTATCCGCACGGTCTACAATGAGCGTGTTCGCGTTAGGGATATCCAACCCAGATTCTATAATCGAGGTGCATAAGAGCACATCAAACTGCCCATCGGTGAAGGCATGCATCACCTCAGCTAACTCATTTTCGGGCATTTGCCCATGCGCTATCGCAATGCTGGCTTCTGGCACCAAATTCTGCAGATAATTGTAGACTGCAGGGATGGATTGGACTCGGTTATGCACGTAAAATACCTGTCCGCCACGATCTAGCTCGCGGACGATCGCTTCCCGCACCAATTTTGGGTCATAAACGCCAATGTGGGTAATCACCGGTAGGCGTTCCTCCGGTGCTGAGTTTATATTAGAAATATCGCGCACCCCAGTCAATGCCATGTAGAGCGTGCGCGGGATAGGCGTAGCCGAAAGAGTGAGCACATCCACTGTGTTGCGCAGTTTTTTGAGGTGTTCCTTATGTGACACACCAAAGCGCTGCTCCTCGTCGATAATCACAAGCCCTAAGTCATTGAACTTTACGTCGGAAGAAATCAACCGGTGAGTTCCAATGACAATATCGACTTGCTTGTTAGCCAGCTTTTTAATAATTTCATTTTGCTCCTTTGGGCTGCGAAATCGCGAGAGCATCTCTACATTGACCGGGAACGTCGCTAAGCGCTGCCGGAAGGTATCATAGTGTTGCTGGGCTAAGACCGTGGTAGGCACAAGCACTGCTACCTGCTTGCCGTCCAAAACCGCTTTGAATGCCGCCCGCAATGCCACTTCCGTTTTGCCATAGCCCACGTCCCCGGTAAGCAGCCTATCCATGGGGCGCTCCGATTCCATATCCATCTTTACCGCTTGAATAGCTTCAAGCTGATCTGGCGTTTCGATGTAGGGGAAGCTGGCTTCCAGCTCTCGCTGCCAATCGTTATCTTGGCTGAACTTGAAACCTTTGGCTATCTGGCGCTTGGCGTACAGTTCGAGCAAATCCTTAGCCACAGCTTGTACTGCCTGGTTGACCTTTTGCTTCGTTTGGTTCCACTCCGTACCGCCTAAACGGCTGATAACAGGATTCTGGTCATCCGGTCCAATATAACGTGTTAACCTATCTGCTTGGTGAATCGGTACATAAAGGACATCATTATCCTTGTACTGAATGGTCAAGTACTCCCTCTGAGAACCTTCAAGGTTCGTGCGGTGCAAGCCAATAAATTGCCCAATGCCGTGGTCTACATGCACCACCCAATCCCCAGGTTTCAGATCTGCAAAAACCAATTCCGGCGCCTCAGAGACAACGGGCGGGCGCCTGCGTACTTGCGGCCGCCCCCAGCCAAAGATTTCACTATCAGTAAGCAAGTGGTGGCGCAACCCATTTGCTAAAGTAAGCTCCCAGCCACCAGAAAGAGACCCTTCAACGAAAAGCGCTTCGGCTTCATCGGTACTGAGCTCGGGGTTATTTTCTTGCCAAAGCTGGCGCAGCCGCGCTGCCTGACGCGAAACCACAATCCATGGTTCGCCTTTGTGCTCAAGCTCTTGCAAATGCGCCTGGAATTCCTTCAATCGACCAGCAAACCGTGGGCCGGGGTCAAAGGCAGTAGCTAAAGGTCGCAAGCCAAAGGCATTCGTATGCCCCAATTCCAACACTTGGTGATGGGTGAAACTATCTTCGATTTCGGACCAAGTGATGTAAGGTAAAGGAAATTTCTCAGGCAAAACCTTCTGTTCGACTAAGCTCTGAAAGCGCGCCACAGCTTCTTCTTCGATATCATTGATTGCTGCCGTAATAAATTCTTCCCCATCTAATAACATCAGCGTCTGGCTGGGTAAATAGTCCATTAAACTGGAGGGGAAATCATAGAGCTGAGGAATCTCAAATTCGCTCAAGGCTTCTGTCAACAACCCCTTCTTCTCCGCAGCCAACGGCAAGGCTTCCGAAGCAGGGAAAATGAATGTTTTCTCCAGCGCATTGACTGTACGTTGGGTGGATGGATCAAAGTGCTTGAGCGTATCAATTTCATTGCCGAAAAATTCAATCCGTACGGGCAATTCCTCAGCGGGTGACCAAATATCCAAAATGCCACCACGACGTGAAAATTGCCCAGGTTGCACCACAATATTGCTATATTGATAGCCCAAACCAACCCAACTGCGTGCTAATTCTTGCAGGTCGCGCTGATCGCCCACACTTAGGCGTTGAGATGCGCGTAAAAAATCCCGCCGGGGGACTGTCCTTGTCATCACTGCCCGAATAGGGGCAATAATTACAGGATGAGTAGCGCTGGGTTCAGCACCGGGCAACAAATATTTAGCCAGCTCGGTGAGCACATGTAAACGTTCTTGCCGGGTAGATTGTGACCAAGGCAAGTTTTCATAGAAAAGCGGGGTTGGCTCTGGGAAATAAAGGTTATTCCCCTCCGGCAGCCAAAAACTAAGCTCATCGTAAAGCTCCAGCGCTCGGTCGGCACGGTTGGTAAGCAGCACCACAGGCACCTGCAAATCCACATGAAGCCTTGCAAGGACAGCCAAGCGCGAGGCACGCGGTAAACCTAAGCCAAAGCGCTCTTGGTCCTTGAAACCGCCCTCTCTGAGCTGTTCTAAAAGCTGTTGATAAGCTGGCAAGCCGCGCACATATGCAAGAACGGGATGATTAACCAACTTCGCCATTATACGTATTCATCGCCTTTTCGAGCCCAGTGGTGATAAAAGCAAGCGCAGCCTCACAAGCTTGGGCAATCACCATGCTGAGCAGCTCTTCTTCGCTTCTTGGAAAATCCTGTAGAACATAATCAGCTGGGTCCATCCTACCAGGCGGCCTGCCGATCCCTACGCGCAAACGTGGGATAGCGTTGGTGCCTAATTTATCAAAAATAGAAAGCATGCCATTATGCCCTGCGCTGCCTCCGCTTGGGCGCATTCGCAGTGTACCTAAGGGCAGGTCCATGTCGTCATGAATCACCAACAGCCGTTCAAGGGGCACTTTAAAATAGCGCACTAGTGGCGCTACCGCTTCCCCGGAATTATTCATAAATGTGAGCGGCTTAGCTATGATTATGGGGATGTCTCCGAGCTTCCCATTGCCAATTTGTGCTTTGAACTTTACGCGTTTGAGCGGAATTTCTAATTTATCGGCAAGCGCATCTGCTACCATGAAGCCAACATTGTGCCGGTTATGGCGATAAGCCAAGCCGGGATTTCCCAATCCCACAATGAGAGTATTTTCTTTATTAATTAATGAATCTAGCATCATAACCGCTTCCGAAGGAAATTTATTGGCAATCTTTCATTTTAACATACAAATAATGCTGCTCTCCGCGCCATATCTACAAACCGGAAACGCGCCGAGGTTAGTATCAAAAATATTTAATTGGGTAAGATACAACAATTTAGCGCGTTTTCTTGCGCCTCAAGAAAATCAGAGTTCCCCCAAGAATTCCAGCCAAGGTAGCTATACCAGCCAAACGTTTTGGAGAACGCCAACCACTTTGACGCTGCACGTTTTTCTGCTTAGCAAGCGGC
>DICP01000052.1:9723-10325 GCA_002417685.1 Candidatus Mesolinea sp. UBA5823 | reverse complement strand
GTTTTCGGCTTTGACCCGCTGGACAGCTATGTGCACTGGATCAAGAATAATGGCAACGGCAACCAGCGCATCCCGATTGACTTTGACCGCATCCGCCGCTTTTTTGCCGATAAGCACGTGGTGGTGGATGAGATGCACGGCTCTGGGCGTGGCTACCTGACCCGCTTACTCGGAGAAGCCGGCGTACGCTATACCGTCATACATGCCGAAGTTGACCCAGACTTAGGCGGACAAGATTACGCCAACCCCGAGGAACCTTTTAACCAGCTGCTCAAGGATACCGTAGCAAGAACAGGGGCTTGGCTTGGGATGGGTATGGATACGGATGCCGACCGCTATGGAATCGTGGATAAAGGCGGGGTTTACTTCCGCCCTAACCAAATCTTGACGATGCTGGTGCGTTATTTAGGTGTAGACCGCGGTTTCACGGGGCGCGTAATCGCCACCCAAACCGGCTCACCACTCATTGAGCCGCTGGCTGGGATGATCCCCAATAACGAAGCAAACCGCCCAGCCCCGGGCGCACTGCCTGGTTACGTCAGTCAGCGCATCTATAAGTGCCGTGTGGGGAAAATCGAGAGCCGCGCGCTCAAAAATGCTTT
>DICP01000052.1:0-9643 GCA_002417685.1 Candidatus Mesolinea sp. UBA5823 | reverse complement strand
TGGCGCGACCGCATCCTGATTGGCGGAGAAGAATCTTCCGGGCTTACCTCCCGCGGGCATGTGACCGATAAAGACGGCCCCTGGGCAAACCTGCTCGTCATGGACATGTTAGCTTATTATGGCACGCGCGCCGAAAAGCCCCTTACGACGTTGGCAGAAATTTGGGAAGAAACCGTGCATCTGCCCGGGCTATGGGAGACTTTTGGTACATCTACCGACCCGACCTCCAATGCTGGGCGCGCGGATGTGGACGCCCCCTTGGAAGCCAAGGAAGGCTTCATCAATTATTATTTAGACCTCGCACTCAACCTGCCTGAAGACGAGCTGCGCGTAGCTGGTTTAAAAATCACTTATCTTGGCGGAATCCGCTACGAGCTTGTGGAGATGCAATTAATGGATGATAGCGGTGATGAACACCACTACTTGCGCATACGTGCTTCTGGCACTGAGCCCATCAACCGCATTTATATCGAATCGAGCAAACGCAAGCTAGGCCAAGCGATGATGGCAGAGGCGCTGCACCGCTTGGAGCTCATCACCATGGATTGCCTGCGCCGGGCACACTCCCCCTGGCACCTGGTGGATATGCTCTCCGAGACGGCTCTAACGCCAGAGATCCTCAAAGAAGTGCAGAGTATCCTCCGCGAACACAGTTGGGAGCGGGAAGATATCCTGCAAAAAATCCAGCAGCTGAGCCTTACGCTTGAGAAGCGTAACCGCAAAACGATTATGAAGTGGTATCAGGCGCTATCTTGAAGACGTTCTAGGAAAACGCTCGACCGTTTTTTTGAGTGAGATAAAAACTGCACGTTTGTAAGGTGCAATTTGTGGGTGCCATAGTGGTGCTGTGGATCCTTTGCCAGTGGTTCCCAACCTATAAGCTCCCTTCACGGGTTACAGGTATAATTGATTACCTGTAGGTAGTAAAAACAGTCTTTACTATTACGAAAATTTGATGGAGGCAGCATGATACCCACCGAAGAAATGATCCTAAGATTGGTCGTTTCGGTGCTCTTGGGGGCAGTGGTCGGTTACGAGCGCGAGCGTGATAACCAGCCGGCAGGGTTACGCACGCACATGATCCTGGTGTTAGGCTCCTGCTTAGCTATGATCCTCTCCATCAATATCGGCACAGAACACGGTTCCGACCCTGCACGCTTAGCTGCACAAGTCATTGCCGGCATCGGCTTTTTAGGGGCTGGCGCTATCCTGCGGTTGGGTTTTAATGTCAAGGGGCTTACTACTGCTACTACTCTTTGGACCATGGCGATCGTGGGGATGGCTGTGGGTTATGGCTACTACTTGGTCGGTGTCACAGCTACTCTGCTTATCCTTATCATCTTGGTTGTGGTTAATATTTTTGAGCATCGCTATATCCGCACCAACATCGTTCGCAATATCACCATTGATGGACACGGTGGGACCGCTCAAATCCGTGCTATTCGCAAAGCTATCAATCAATTAGCAGAACGCACCATCAACTTTTCTGTCCAGCGCAATATTAAAGGAGATCGCATTCGTGTACGCGTGGTGGCGGAGATAGACCGCGGGGAGAAGCTGGAGCACCTCGTGGAGGAGCTCTCTAACCTCGAAGGTGTCCGCACAGTTAAAATCGAATAGTACCGTATGGATTCTCGTTTAGTTTGCCTGAGTGACTGGGCATCAAAACCAGAATTCTTTTGATGTATACTCCAAGTTACGATGCCAGGAATCCTCGCCTGTTTGAACACCCATGACATAAGTTTTTTGCGCAGCACTGCTGAACTCTGGGGCGTAAATGCTGGTGGTAAGGATCTACAAGACTATGCCCGCTCCCTGGCAGTAGCAATCACCTCAGAGCTTGAGTTTCAGGATATGCTGGCGAGCTTAACGCAAGATTGTCTCATCGCACTTGCCGACCTCAAGCAGCATGGCGGTAGTTTGCCTTGGTCGGTGTTTTCCCGGCGCTATGGGCAGATTCGCCAGATGGGTGCTGGTAAACGCAGCCGCGAGAAACCCCACATCTTCCCTATCTCCACCGCCGAGCGCCTGTGGTATCGTGCGCTTATTGGCAGGGATTTTATCCAGCAGGATGGAAGGCTTACTGAGGTCGCTTATGTGCCCGAGGAACTCTTGCCATGGCTGCCAGAAGCACCCAAAACGTTGGGCGCGGCTATACCTCTGGTAAAAGTCGCTCCCGTGCAGCTTACCCGGCAGCTTGCCTGGCAAGACCGCATTTTAGATGATAGCTGCACACTGCTGGCGGCACTGCGGCGCTTTGGCGAGGCAGATGGTTTGGCTTCCGATGCCGAGGAGCAAGTTTACTGGCGGGTGCTGCGAGCATTACTCTCTGCTCTTGACCTGATAGACGCAAAGACAGAACTTCCAGCGCCGGCTGCCCGGCCATTTTTAGAGATGCCACGCGGGAGAGCTCTCCCTTGGTTGGTAACGGCTTGGTCATATTCAAGCAAATTCAACGAGCTGCGCCTTGTCCCGCAGCTGCTCTGCGAAGGTCCGTGGGGCAATAACCCCATACCGCCAAGGTGCTATATTCTTTCGCAATTAGCAACTTTAGAAGATAGCCAGTGGTATTCGCTGCAGGGCTTGATCGACGCAGTTTATGCTGATAACCCGGACTTTCTGCGCCAAGGTGGCGATTATAATGCCTGGATCATCACGCGACGCAGTGATAAAGCCCTGCTGCATGGTTTGGAAAGCTGGATAGAGGTGGAAGCGCCTTATATCCGCTTCCTTATCAGCGGACCTCTCGCTTGGTTAGGTTTGATCGAGCTGGGCTGGGAGGAGGGGTTACAGGCGCCAGTTTACTTCCGCAAGTCCGCTTGGTTTGATGCACTCACCAGGGGTAATGCAGAGCTGGACCTGCCGGATGAGGATGCTCTTGTGGCGGTGAGTGCCGATGGTACGCTGACACTCACCAACCGCACCCCGCGCATCGCCCGCTACCAGTTATCCCGCTTTGGAGAATGGCTGGAGGTGAGCCCAAAGCGCTACCGTATTCGCCTCACGCCGGCTTCGCTGCAGGCAGCGGCACGGCAAGGCCTCGAAGTGCGGCATTTAATCGCCCTCTTGCGCAAATATGCCGGAACCAATTTGCTGCCCAGCCTGGTGGCAGCCTTGCAGCGCTGGGAAGCTCATGGACGTGAAGCTGTGATTAAGCAAGCTTGGGTGCTGAAGCTCAGCGCGCCGGAGGTGCTGCAAGCCTTGCGGGAATCGCCGGCTGCTGGCAGCTTAGGCGAAGCGCTGAGCCCGGTAGCTGTCATTGTTAAGCCTGATGGCATCGAGAAAGTGCGCATGGCTCTGGCGCGCTTAGGTTACCTTAGCGATCTGGAAGGCATGCCATAATGAAGCGCAAACCGCGTGGGTTTCTGGGCTGGCTTGTGCTCCTGCTTTTGCTATGGAATGCTGGCAGCGGCATCTTGCGCGCGGTAGGCGCCTGGCAGCAGCGCGCACTGCTGCCCCAGATCGGGCTGCCGGGATGGCTGCCATGGTATCTACTAGCTGCGGGCTCACTCACGGCTCTGCTAAGCCTGGGAGCGTTTATTAGCCTGTATGCTCGCCGCAAGCAGGCCATCCTCCTGGCTTGGGTTGCACTGATTGTAACTATATCGGGCTACTGGCTGGAGCGTTTGCTGCTTTGGGCGCCGGAGCAGCGCAGCGGCAATGTGCTTTTCATGGCTGTTTTCCATGCGCTCTGCTTGGCAGCCTTAGGCGGTTATACTTATCGTGAACACAAAAAGAGAGGTACGGATGGACCAGGAGATTGAAGCCAAATTTTACCTGCAAGACTTGGCAGCCTTCCGGCAGCGTTTAATGGCAGCCGGCGCCAGGCTTATCCAGCCACGCGTGCAGGAGATCAACCTGCGCTTCGACACCCCGCAGCGGGACTTGAGCCGAAAAGCCCAGGTGCTGCGCTTGCGGCAGGATGAGGCTGCCCACCTAACCTTCAAAGGGCCTGGTGCGCTTGAAGGTGGGGTGCTTGCCCGCCAGGAAATCGAATTTGAGGTGAGCGACTTTGCAGCGGCTCGCCGCTTTTTGGAAGCGCTAGGTTATCGCGTTTACACAACCTATGAAAAAATTCGAGAGACCTTTATGCTTGCGGGAGTGAAAATTTCGCTGGATGAAATGCCCTTTGGCACCTTTACCGAGCTCGAAGGTCCAAACCCCGAGGCTATCTGGAAGCTGGCTGAGAGCCTGGGCTTGGTTTGGGAGCGCCGCATCACGGTGAGCTACCTGGAGCTGTTTGCCCAGCTTAAAACCCGGCTAGCCTTGCCCTTTGATGATCTCACCTTCGAAGCATTTCGCGAGCTGACCATCCGACCGGAGGATTTGAGCGTCCAGCCGGCGGATAAGTATTAAAAACGATGAGGTTAGAACTATGAAAAAGAAATATGACCAAGTGTACCAATTTAAGATTACGCTGAAAGGGACGAAACCGCCAATTTGGCGCAGGATACTCGTGCCTGAAACCTATACCTTTTGGGATTTACATGTCGCTATCCAAGATGCGATGGGTTGGGATGATTATCATCTGCACGAATTTACGCTCTTATCGCCCAAAACTGGGAGGAAGGTCAAAATTGGTATTCCGTCAGATGAGGATGCCGATTATGGCTGGGAAGTCTTAGCAGAATGGAACCAAAAGATTGCTCACTATTTTTCCTCAGAAAACTCAAAAGCCGATTACGTCTATGATTTTGGCGATGGCTGGGAACATAGCATCAAATTAGAAAAGATTCTGCCGAGAGAAACTGGGGTGGCTTACCCGCGCTGTATTGCTGGCAGAGGCGCCTGCCCGCCGGAGGATTGTGGCGGAGCCGATGGCTACCAAGAGTTATTAGAAGCCTTCAATAGCTCTGATCCGAAACAGCATCAAGAAGCCGTGATGTGGCTGGGTGAAGACTTTGCCCCAGATGAATTTGAACCCAATGATGTGGAATTTGAGGACCCTGATAGTCGTTTTAAGTTGGCGTTTGAGTAAAAGAATACCATTTTTACCTGTGTCATGGCTAATTAGAAGTGTCTTGTTCAGTGGATAAAGTTGCCAGTATGGGTTTGCTATTTATTTTCCTTGTTCTCGCCAGTATTAAGGTTATGCAAGGTCAGGTTACACTAAGAGGAAAAAATGAACCTACTTATTCCATACGTCCACCTAGTCAAACATCAAGACCCCCTGTTTTCTGAATTCACTTATGGGGATGCTAGCCGTAGGGCTAAAATACTTAAAAATAAACTAAATAAAGGGGATTACGTATTTTTCCATACTACGATCCGAAATAAAAAGTATATAACTGCTTATTATGTCGTAGATCGCGTACTCGATACCTCTGAAGCTATTAAAGATCGAAATATTGTAGCAAAGTACAATAATCCGCATATTGTAGATTTTCTTGACCCCGAAAAAGAAAAATACAAAGAAGATGCGATTTTGTTTGGGGACCCAATTACATCTAGAATCTTAGATAAACCCTTACTTTTTGATAGGTCCTTGGCAGAAAAGCTTTCTCTTGATATTAAATTTCCGGAAGGAAGGACTGAAGGCCAGTCCATAGGCTCTACAACAAGAGCGTGGAGGGAATTGACCGAAAAGGATGTCGAAATTCTTCTGGATGCAATTAAGTCTTCTGAGAGCGACATCAAATACTTAGATATTATTTTGTCTACTGATGAGGTTACTGAGATTATTGAAAAAGACTTAGAAAATTTCATTGAGAAGTATCCCCGATTAATCGGTGGAAATTTAAAATTAATAGCCAGACAACTTGACACAGACAAAGGAAGGATTGATTTACTCTTTGAAGACCCTGATGGAACCCCCGTGATTGTTGAATTAAAAATCGATAAGATCGGTAGGAAAGTTATTACTCAGTTGAGGGGATATATGAATTGGGTTGATAAGGAAACCCATCGAAAATCTCGTGGGATCCTCGTCTGTAAAGGTGTCATGCCAGCCTTTGAAGAAGATTTCAAGAAACTGAGCGGAATAAAGATATATCGCTATGGTTGGGAGCTAAAGATTGAGCAGCTGTAAAGAATTAAGAGCTCAGTGGCAAATTTCTTAGCTATGTCTGTACTTTGCCGGGCTAAGTTCTCCAATTATTAATTATCAATTAACGAAAAAGCATGGATCTGTCGTCTTATCTTGCAATCTCGCCAAATTATCCTAAGCATTGTGTCGGTATTCCTATTGAAAACTGGTACCACCATGTTGACGAGATAATAAGCATCCTTATGGATATCGTAAAATAAGGTCGTGTTTCACACCTTTCACATTAATTAAGGAATAAAGATGTTCGTTGGCGTAGATGGTTGTAAGAATGGCTGGGTTAAAGTTGGGCTTTCAGAAGGTGATGAATGGGAAGTAGAAATATTCCCAGATATTAATAGCCTGTGGAATGAATCAGAGCAAGCCTCACAAATATTAATTGACATTCCTATCGGTCTACGGGAAAGCGGCACTGAAGAACGGCAATGCGATAAAAATGCCAGAGCTTTGCTTGGTCCAAAGCGGACTTCAAGTGTTTTCCCTGCGCCTTGCAGGGGAGCCCTGGATGCTAGCAGCTACGAACAAGCCTGCCAGATTAATAAGCGAATGACTGGACGGAAACTCTCTTTGCAGACTTGGAGTATCCTACCAAAAATACGCGAAGTGAACAATCTACTCATAAATGATGCCTTATCCAGATCGCATATTAGGGAAACCCATCCGGAAGTGTGTTTTTGGGCTCTGGCCGGTGGTCGTCCCATGCTGCATTCAAAGAAGAAAGAAGAAGGACGCTCTGAACGTTTAGAGCTTCTCAAAACTATCTACCCACAAACGGAAGAAGTTATCAAATATGCCTCAAAAAATTGGCTCCGCCGAGACTTGGCCCTCGATGATGTCCTTGATGCTCTTGTAGCATCAATTACTGCAAGGAAAGGATTTGATAAACTCCTTTCCATCCCAGAAGTACCTGAAATTGATTCGCATGGCCTGCCTATGGAAATCGTTTATTTTTATGATACAAGTAAGAGTAGTGCGTCATAATTTTATGCAGGTATAATTCAGGAGTAGAAACTACTATGAACCCTTGGCGAACTGTTTCTCGAAAAATATTGCTGGAGCGCAAGCCTCAGTTGACCGTTGAAGAGCGGCATGTCATCCTACCCGATGGCAGCGAGATCACCGATTGGACCTGGCTGGATGCCCCTGAAGCCGTCATGGTGGTGGCGGTGGATGAACGCGGTCGGTTTGTGCTGCTGGAACGCACTGGCTATGCTGTGAGAGGTCCCATCTTTGCCCCGCCGGGAGGAGCATTGGAACCAGCCGAGGAGCCCTTGCGGGCAGCCCAGCGCATCCTGCTGCAGGAGGCTGGCTACACTTCGCCCGATTGGGTTTTTCTTGGTGACTTCGTCAACGATGTGGACCGCGGCTTTGGACGGCGCTATTACTTCCTCGCGCGCCAAGCCAAACTCGCCGGCAGTGAGCCTGCCCCTAGCGTGCGCCTGCAGACCCGCCAGCAAGTGGAGGATGCCGTTGCTGATGGCCAAATTCGTGAGCTGAGCTGGCAGGCTGCCATTTCCATGGCGTTGCTGCGGCTGTTTTATCTCTAAGGCATTAATTGATGGGGGTTAGGTCTTTACCCTGCCAGCGCAGGGCTTGGGCTTGTGCCTGCACGCCAATCAAGCGGGGCAGCACGCGCGCAAACCTGGCTGGGTCACCTGTGGTGAAGTAGCGCGTTATGCCTGCCCCTGGCTGGCGGTTCAGTAAGCCGCGCTCCTCAAGCACGCGCTGCGTTTGGCGCGCCACCGCCGGCGCTGGGTCAATCACGCGGGCTTTGCCCTCCGTAATCTGCTCGATGAGCGGGATAACGAAAGGAAAATGCGTGCAGCCCATCACGAGGGTATCCACTCCGCGCGCCATGAGCGGCAGCAGAGCTGCCTCCAAAATCCGGCGGGTTTTGGGCGTTTCCAGCCAGCCTTTCTCGATCTGGCTGACTAAGCCGGGGCAAGTCTCCTGGTAAATCTCCACACCACTGGCAAAGCGCTCCACCACAGAGGCATACAGCTCCCCCTGAAAGGTCGAAGGCGTAGCCAAAACGCCAACCTTACCGCTGTTGGTCTGCTCGGCAGCGGGTTTGACCGCTGGCTCCATGCCCACAAAAGGTACCTCTGGATATTCCTGGCGCAATGCTTTCAGCGCCGCAGCGGAGGCGGTGTTACAGGCGATGACGATCAGCTTGGCGCCCTGCGCGAGCATAAAGCGCGTGACGCCGCGGGCAAGTTCTCGCAGCTCCTCAAGCGAGCGCTCGCCGTAGGGTACATTGGCTTGGTCGCCCAGGTAGAGCAAGTCTTCGTGCGGCAGCGCCGTGCGGATTGCACGCAGCACCGAAAGCCCTCCAACGCCGGAGTCGTAGACGCCGATGGGCTGGTGAGGGTTGGATGCGGTTTGCATGCGGGTTATTGTAGCATGGGCTTGTGCCAATCTTGATGAGCTATAACGACTTTGCGGAGGGATCACCTCCTATAGGTATATTGGTTGTGCCAGGATAGGAAGTCCCGATCGGGTCGGTCATCCGGTTTACGGGGCAAACTGATTGGTTGACCGTGAAAACGAAAATAGTCCTTGCCGTTATCAAACTCATCCTTGAGCCTGCGGCTAACCTCGACGCGGTATTCTGGGGTGATGGTGAGATATCCTTTATCAAAGAGCGTGTGAATATCTTGACGCAACAAGACGCCGTTCGTTATAAGATGCTCTCCGCCTTCTTTATAACTTTTAATATGCGCGGCATCTAATACGGGAAGAATCTTCTCGCCGGAGATTGCACAATGACGTTCATAAGCATCTGTGACCAATACTCTAAAAGCGCCTTGCCCTAATCTGGGTAGTACTGTAGTAGGTTCGCCATATCTAGCAGGTCTTTCGCGGATGAGTTGTGGGGAAATATTCGTCCGCTGTAATTGCCTGAGGATTGTTAGGCCAGGTTCTACTGAAAGATCATATCGTTTGCCAGATTGAATGCTAGGGCTCCAGTCTGGAGGAGTAGGAATCCATTTTTCTTCTGTTAAGAAAAAAGGCTGTTCCAGGATGATGCAGCCTATGTAAAAATCATCTTGATGCGCATTCTCACTTTGACGATAACGAGCAATTTTTAACTTTAATTCCTCGAGACTCTCAGCGCCATTTTTAATCCCGAAAGCTTCCCACGCCATCGACACAGGGATCCTACTATAATGGCAGAATATTCCCCCTCCTACAATGAAGTGTTTGGGTGAATGCAATTTGAACAGAAATAGCTCGCCTGGCTGAAGAGCCTTGAAACTCCGCCCGGTAGGAAGCCAAAAGTTAACTTCATCGAGGTCGGGCTGACCCCGCAGGGTCGCAAACCATCTTTCGTCAGTTATGCCGATATAAGCGTTGATCATGTTTCACACACTGACTTAATTTGAAGAGAGCCTGCTAAATTACCTTAATTATTATACACACGATATGCTTAGAAAATCTATTATTCGTGGGCAGCGTTAACAAATTCTGAAAACAGCCGCTGCATCGCGGGTTCATTGGGCAGGCATTCCGGGTGCCATTGCACGCCGATGGCAAAGCGCTTCCCGGGCAGCTCCACCGCCTCGATCACGTCATCCTCGGCGCGGGCTACCACCTCCA
>DICP01000030.1:9019-16869 GCA_002417685.1 Candidatus Mesolinea sp. UBA5823 | reverse complement strand
AGACGTCCCGCTTGAGGTGTGCTTACAATATTTAGCCACCCTTAAGGGTATGAACCGCGAGGAAATCGACGCCAAATTACCCGCTTACTTAGAGCAATTTGAACTCACCGAGTTCCGCAAGAACAAGGTCAAAGAGTTGAGCAAAGGCATGCAGCAAAAAGCTCAGCTAATTGCAACCCTCATCCACGATCCACAAGTCATCATCATCGACGAACCCTTCAGCGCGCTTGACCCTGTAAATACGCAGTTGGTCAAAGACATTCTCAAAGAGCAGCGCGTCGCTGGGAAAACGATAATGATGAGCACCCACCAGATGAACCAAGTTGAACAGCTGTGTGACAAAATCATCCTGATCGACCATGGCAATGTGCTGCTCTATGGCGGCTTGCAGCAAATCTATGAAAGCTTTGCCACCAATCAGGTGCTCATCAATACCACCCAGCCTTTACCCGCAACACTTCCTGGGGTAGCGCGCATCGAGCGGCTCAATACAATGATCAAACTCACCCCAGAACCCGGTATAACTCCCCATGACTTACTGGTCACGTTAGTCAATCAAGGCATCGCACTGAATGCCTTTGAGATTGCTACGCCTTCGCTAGACGAAATCTTTATCCAGGTCGTGCAAGGCAGCAATAATGGCAATGGTAAGAAAGAGATTCAGCATGAACAAGATGCATGAAGTCGCCAAATATGAATACACTCGGCACGTCAATAACAAGGCTTTCTGGATCACGCTCTTTGCTGTCCCAGCCGGCATTTTGTTGATTATGCTGCTCTCTGTAGTCATTACTTTTGCTTCAATTGATACTGACCCAGTCGGTTATGTTGATCAGGCTGGCCTAATTAAGCAGCCCCAGGAAACACCATCCAAAACCTCGCTCTTCGAGCCTTTTATTCCGCTCATCCCATATGCTGATGAAACTTCCGCGCGGTGGGCGGCTGAGGACGGCAAAATTCAAGGCTATTTTGTCATCCCGCAGGGCTATACGGATAGTTATCAGCTAATTTACTATTTCAATAAGCCGCTCAGCAGTGAAATTCGCACTGAGGTTGACACACTCATCCGCACCAACTTGCTCGCAGGCGAAACCATCCCCAATTTCGAACGCCTGACCGAAGGCAGCCATTTTACCCAAGCATCTTTAGTTGGCACGCGGATAGTTGGGGAAAATGAAGCTGCGAAAATCATTATCCCCATGGTGATCAGCTTTCTCTTTGTGATTGCCGTTATGACTAGCGGCGGGTATCTGCTACAAGCATTGGTGGAAGAAAAAGAAAACCGCACAATGGAAATTGTGGTGACGTCCGTCTCACCCAACGAACTCATGGCCGGTAAAATCATTGGCAACCTCAGCGTAGGGCTGACGCAACTGCTCGCCTGGACGGTGGTGGCAGCGGCGGTGCTGATTAGTTTTGGTGACCGCATCCCATTCATGCAAAATTTGCAAGTCCCCTGGAACGAGCTAATCCTCAGCTTGCTGCTGACGCTGCCAGCGTTTGTGTTCACCTCCGCACTGATGGCAATCATTGGTTCGACCGTAACCGAAACGCAGGAAGCCTCTCAAGTAACCGGTCTGATTACCTTACCCATATTCTTGCCGTACTATTTTCTCACCTTGATACTCTCAAACCCCAACGGCACTATTGCCCGCATTTTGAGCTTCTTCCCAATGAGCGCGCCACTGGCTATGTCCTCACGTATCGCCATCACCAACGTCCCCACCTGGGAGATCATTTTAGTCTTCGTGATTATGATTCTCTTCTGCCTGCTGACCATCTGGCTGGCGGGTAGAGCCTTCCGGCGCGGCATGCTGCAATATTCCAAACGGGTTTCCCTCAGCCAATTATTCACCAAGGAGGCTGGCCGTGAATAAAGTCTGGTCAATCTTCAAATATGAATTCTACAAAACCGTTTCTCGGCGCTCGTTTATCCTCACACTGATTTTGGTGCCACTCGTGCCGGCGCTCATCCTGTGGGTGCTCAATTCGCTTTCGGCATCGCAAAGCCAGGCGCTCGGTGATGTTTTTACAGGCGGCAGTCAGTCAGCCTTGCCTGCTGGCATCGTCGATCAAAGCGGCTTAATCAAAGAAGTCCCTGATTGGATTGTCGGTGGCAGCCTGGTTTTAGTGAACGATGAAGCCACCGCACGAGAACAAACTTTTGCAGGCGCGCTCAAGGGATATTATATGGTCGCTCCCGATTACTTAGAAAGCGGCGAGGTCACTTATTACGTGGAAGAGGTCAACCCTCTCAGTGGGATTGAAGGCACAAGCATCTTTGAGCAGCTGATGCAATATAACTTGCTCGGCGGGAACATGGACCTCTACCTGAAATATACCCAAAGCCCTTCCATTCAGATGGTTGAAATCAACCCGCAAACGGCAGATGCGCGCGATACCGATAACCCTCTCACTTTTTTTGTCCCGTATGCAATCACCTTGTTTTTCTACATGATCATCTTTACCAGCTCCAGCATGCTGCTTACCGCCATCAGCAAAGAGAAAGAAAACCGGGTAATGGAAATGCTGCTTTCTTCAGTAAAGCCTACTCAGCTTTTCACCGGCAAGCTGATGGGTTTAGGCTTAGCCCACCTGCTGCAGATGGCGGTCTGGTTTGGCGCAGCTCTGCTCTTGCTGCGCATGAGTGGACAAACTTTCGCCATTCCAGCCAACCTGCAAATTCCTGCATATGTCTTTATCTATGGCATTGTGTTCTTCGCCCTTGGGTTTGCATTTTACGGCAGCTTAATGTCTGGCTGGGGCGCGATGGTCCCCAACCTGCGGGAAGGCAACCAATCGACCTTTGTATTTTCCTTGCCGCTGCTCTTTACCTTGCTTTCTATCAGTACGCTGATTTCAGAACCGCACGGTACCCTTTCCACCGTGCTTAGCATTCTGCCGCCCACGGCGCCTGTTGCCATGATGACACGCTTAGCGATCGGCGGTGTACCGCTTTGGCAGGTGGGCGTGGCTCTCGTACTGCTGGTGCTTTCCGATCTTTTTCTCATCCGAGCGGTGGCGAAGATTTTCAAATCACAATATTTGCTTTCCGGCAGCGCAGCTTCGATTAACGCCTTCTTTAAGCTGCTCTTCCAACGTCAGGCTTCGGGCTGACTTGACAAATCTGGGTGAAGCTCTACAATAAGCATTTGAGCGCTTTGACTAATGCGATTTCATACGCCTTGGAGTTATGATGAAAAATAAGAAGACAATGGGTAGCCTCTTTTTGCTAAGCTTGAGCATAATTCTGCTGCTCTCAGCTTGCTCAACTGCCACCCCCACGATGAGCCCAGAAGAAATTATGACTAGCATTGCCGAAACTGTAGCGGTGGATTTCACCCGCACAGCCATTGCACGCCCCACGGATACCCCCACCCCCCTGCCCACACCTACCAACACTGCCACACCAGTTACACCAACCATCGCAGTAACCAATACCCCCGCGGGCACACAAGTGCCTACTTCCATCCCAGGCGGGCAGGATGCTGGCGTCTGGGTTTCCAGCAATCCCGCCGATGGCAGCAACATCACCGCAGGTCAGCCTTTTAAAGTAGACGTGACTCTCATGAACACTGGCAGCACCACGTGGACTACTGCTTATGCGATTAAATTCATCAATGGCGAACGCATGAGCGCACCGGAAACAATTTATCTGCCCATTGAAGTACCACCTACCAAGTCCATCACGCTTACCGTGAACTTCACCGCGCCTTCTACCGGCGGCACTGTGCGCAGCAATTGGCAGATTGTCAATGCTGCCGGAACCGGTTTTTACTCTTTTTATTTTGAATACAATATTGTTACGCCTTGATTTCTCCTGCTAAGGAGAGAATCATGTTATTAAAAGACGCTATCAAAGCCGAAGCTGACCAGCTCGGCTTTGTTCTTTTTGGAGTCGCGCCAGCTATCCCGCCGCCGCATTACCAGTCCTCTCAGGAGTGGATCCAAGCTGGCCGGCAGGCGGGCATGGCGTATCTCGCCCGTCCAGAGGCGCTCACCTCCCGCTCCACACCCGAGCAGCTGCTGCCAGGCTGCCGTTCGATCCTCTGCGTGGCGCTGCCCTACCCACAGCCTGCCCCAACCCCCGCTGAAACCATTGACCAACCGCGCGGCAGCATCGCTGCTTATGCCGTCTTGCCTGACTATCACATCCTCCTGCAGGAAAAGCTCAACGCGCTTGCAAAATGCTTGCCTGAGCTGGTTGGCAAACCCGTGCACACGCTGGTTTGCGTAGACACTGCTCCTATCTTAGAGAAGGATTACGCTTTCTTGGCTGGCTTGGGTTGGATTGGACGCAATTCCCTGCTGCTCACCCCAAAGTTTGGCTCGTATGTCTTCCTTGGCGAGCTGCTCACCGACCTAGAGCTGGAACCTGATGAGCCGCTGGAAGGCGACCCTTGTGCCCAGTGTTATCAATGCGTGCATGCCTGCCCCACCCATGCCCTACGACCTGAGCGCTCATTGGACGCCCGCCGCTGCCTCAGCTATTGGACCATCGAGCACCGCGGATCTATTCCGGAGGCGCTGCGTCCTCTCTTGGGCGAGCGCATATTTGGCTGTGATTCCTGCCAGATGGCTTGCCCGCTCAACGCTCAATCCAGCCCCGCTGCCTTTACCTATGCGCAGGACGCAGTCATCGAGGCATATCCCGATTTGCTCGAGGCTTTTAACCTCAGCCAAGAGGCGTGGGAAGCAAAATACGGGCAGACGCCAATCACCAGGGCAAAATATGCCGGATTTCGCCGCAATGTTGCCTATGCCCTGGGCAACGCAGGCGATCTCCATGCCATCCCCGCCCTGCAGCAAGCCTGCGAGCAGGACCCTGACCCCACTGTGAAGGAGGCTTGCGCTTGGGCGCTGAGGCAGTTGAAAACGCATTAAACTCACGTAAAGAATCCTTTAAACTTTCAATTTCACATAAAAATATGGGATAATTAAAGCCATAGAGCAGATAACAAAACGATGACTCATACCTCGGATGCAGACCCACTTCCAGAAGCAAATCATCAGAGCAGAAGCTCAGATTTTTCACCCGCATTTAGCATTGGCTCTCTTCCAATTTACGGCCAACTTATCTTAGCACCTATGGATGGGATCAGCGACCCCCCTTTCCGGCTAATCACGCGGCGTTTAGGCTCTGCTTTTTCTCTCTCTGAATTTATCAACACGTTGGATTTTAGCGTCCAGAAGCACTTTCAGCAAAGCCGTTTTGCCTTCCATCCGCAGGAGCACCCTTTTGGTATCCAACTTCTGGACAATGACCCCCAACGCATGGCGGACTCCGCCGGTGAGATTTACGCCAAGTACAAGCCTGACTTTTTCGATATCAACCTTGGATGCGCGACGGCGCGTATCGCCTCGCGCGGTGCCGGAGTGGGGCTAATGCGCACACCGGAAAAGGTAGCCCAGATTTTCCAACTAATTAACCAAGCTGTGCCGGTGCCTCTCACTGTCAAAATGCGCTTGGGCTGGGATGAAGACTCATTGAATTATCGTGAGGTTGCAGAGATTGCCGTTGCCAACGGCGCCCAAGCAATTACCTTACACGGGCGCACCGGCAAAATGGCTTACCGTGGCAAAGCCCGTTGGGAGCCAATCGCCGAGTTAAAAGCTTACCTGCCGGTGCCTGTGATTGGCAATGGCGACGTGACCACGCCGGCACTTGCGCGTCAGATGCTCACCGAGACAGGCTGTGATGCGGTCATGATCGGGCGTGGCGCAAAAACCAACCCGTGGATCTTTTCCTGGCGGGAACGCTCTGAGGTGCCCCCCGCTGAAGTCTACGGCCTGATTTGTTATCAATATCGGGCTATGCAGCCTTATTATCCTAACGGAGCGGTTTTACCTTTCCGCAAGTTTCTCAAGGCATACCTGGAACCTTATGCCTTACCCAATAATCGCTTACAAGCTATCCTTACCGCTAAACGGGAAGATCAACTTTTCAAGCAGCTCGACCACCTCTTTTTAGAGCTTGGGGTGTTAAATTTAAATGCAGCACGGGAAGTTTTTGACATATATATGCAGAATTGGTGAAATATTATCGAATCAAAAATTTTTGGAAAAGGAGTTCTCATGGATGATTTGAAGCACAAACTTGAAATTCGGGCCTGGACAATGTACGACTGGGCCAACTCGGCTTTTGCCACCACAGTCATGGGGGCAATATTGCCGACTTATTTCAGCGCGTATATTGCTGCTGGAAGGTCATTGAGCCTATGGGGCTATACCGTGGCAATTGGCAGCCTCCTTGCCGCATTAATCAGCCCAATCCTGGGCGCCATTGCTGACTTTCGGGCATCTAAAAAGAAATTTATGGCGATCTTCGTTGCCTTAGGCGTGATCAGCACGGGCTTGCTCTTTTTAGTTGATACACCCGAAGAATGGCTGCTTTGTTGTATCCTTTATATCTTGGGCACAATCGGATTTGCTGGCTCGCTGGTTTTCTACGACTCGCTTCTCCCGCATGTAGCCCGCGAAGATGAGATCGATCAGGTATCATCGCGCGGCTTTGCTATGGGCTATATTGGCGGCGGTATCCTATTGCTCATCAATGTTATTATGATTTTTCTTGGACCTCAGCTGACGCCCAGTATGGGCGAGCCGCAAGCTACTATGTTTTGGATGCGCTTGAGCTTAGCAAGCGTAGCGGTCTGGTGGGCAGCTTTTTCCATTCCACTTTTCCGGCATGTCCATGAACCTGTACGCATGGCTGAAGAAAGCGAAATTGGCGAGAGTGTCGTCAAAGTGGGTTTTCAACGTTTTATTAAAGCCCTCAAAGATATTAGCAAATTCCAAGATCTCTTCTGGTTCATGGTCACCTTCTTAGTTTACTCAAATGGCATCGGCACCATCATCACCATGGCAGCTGCCTTCGCCACCGATTTGGGGTTTGGCACGATGACTGTTCTGGGCACCTTCCTGATGGTGCAATTTGTGGCTGCGCCTTTCTCTATCCTCTTTGGAAACCTGGTCAAAAAATGGGGCAGTAAAAAAGCCATTACCGTCAGCCTACTGATTTATACGCTTGTCGCAATCTTAGGCTTTTTTATGAACCAAGAATGGCATTTCTTTGTGCTTGGTTTTGGGGTCGCCATGGTGCAGGGCGGCAGCCAGGCTCTTAGCCGTTCCCTATTTGGCAGATTGTTACCCAAGAGCAAAAGCGCCGAGTTTTATGGGTTCTTTAGTGTGGCGGAAAAATTCAACACGGTTATTGGTCCTGCTGTAATGGCATTCGTTACCAATCTAACCGGCAGCGGCAGATGGGGTATCGTTTCCCTCGTGATTTTCTTCTTGGTCGGCATCGCCATGTTGCAGCGTGTAGATATCGAACGCGGCATGCAGCGCGCTGCTGAAGAAGACGCTAAGATGATCAAACTTGAATCATAAAAGAACCTGAGCGAAAAACGTCCGGCCTCTCAGTTTCCATAGAGGGGCCGGATATAAAAATAACTTGCCAGGTAAGTAGGTAATGTTATAATCTCACCGCTAAATTAAAATGTCCGAGGAGTTCCAGACACTTAAAAAATGAAAAAGTTTCGCGTTGCGGTTTTGGCAAACCTAAAGAAAAATGCCCCGCACTTTGAAGGTCTGTCCGAAGATCAATGGGCAGACCTTGATTCTGAATCAACCGTTGAAGCAATCTGCGAAGCGATCCGTTCCGGTGGCAACGAAGCTGATTTTCTTGAGGCTGACGAGACAATCATGGACACGGTTCGCGCCTACAAGCCCGATATTTGCTTCAATATTAGTGAGGGGCACTATGGAGATGCCCGCGAGGCGCAAATTCCCGCCATCTTAGAAAAATTGCAAATCCCTTATACCGGCTCTAAGGTACTTTGCTTAGCGCT
>DICP01000030.1:0-8997 GCA_002417685.1 Candidatus Mesolinea sp. UBA5823 | reverse complement strand
AAACCCAGCCGTGAAGGCACAGGTATGGGCATCAGTTATGATTCAATCGTGCATGATGAATGCGAATTGCGCCGGCAGCTAGAATTCATCTTGCGCACTTATCATCAATCCGCTCTGGTCGAAAAATTTATCGACGGGCGGGAGGTTACTGTTGGCTTGGTCGGCAATCTCGTCGGACCCGTAGCACACCGTATCCCCGTCAATGAAAATGCCCCGCGCATTCAAGCTGGCTTACACTTTATGCCCCCTATGGAAGTGGACCTGAAGCCTTATTTGCTCACCGATGGCGTCTACGATAATCGCCTAAAGACAGCTTTAGCTGACCAGTTAGATTACCTGTGCCCCGCGCCGATACCAGAGGACCTTGTGGACGAGCTCAATTGGTTAGCTGCGGCAGTTTTCCGCGTCACAGGTGCATTGGATGTGGCGCGCATAGATTTCCGCTTAGATATCAATGATAACCTCAAACCTTATATCCTCGAAATCAATCCATTGCCAGGGCTTACTCCAGGCATTTCTGACTTAGTTATTGAAGCCGCTGCAGCCGGCATCAATCATACCGAATTGGTCAACATGATCTTGTTTACTGCACTAGAGCGCTACAAGATGGTTTAAATCATAAAAACCCAGCCTAAATTGGCTGGGTTTTTAGTATCTAAATTAAGCCTATTAGCGTCTGTCGCGTTGATCGCCGCGGTTGCTGCTTCTCCCGCCGCCTCGGCTGCCGCTGTGGCTAGATCCGCCGCCGCTACTCTTCTTACGATTGGGGTTATCATGTTCACGGGCTTCTTCTGGCGTCCAGCCTTCTAATAAAGCCACACGGGAGAGGCGCACTTTGCCATCCGGGCTGATGTCGGTGACCATCACGGTCAGTTCATCGCCCACTTTGACCACGTCTTCAACCTTGTTCACACGGCTGCTGGCAAGTTGGGAAATATGCACCATACCGTCTATGCCGGGCAAGATCTCAATGAAGGCACCAAAATCGGTTACACGCACGCACTTGCCTGTGTAAATATGCCCAATCGCTGGCACTTCCACCATTCCTAAAATCCGTTCTTTGGCTTCATCGAAGCCAACCCCATCAGTTGAGGAAATGTAGACAGTTCCATCCTCATCGATATCGATTCGGGTGTTGGTCTCATCTTGCAGGCTGCGGATGTTTTTCCCGCCTGGGCCGATAATTGCTCCAATTTTTTCTACCGGGATTAGTACGGTTTCAATGCGAGGGGCATGCGGCTTAAGTGTGGGGTTGGGTTCAGAAATGGTCTGCAGCATGATGTCCAAAATTGCCAAACGTGCAGTTTTAGCCCGCTCTAATGCTTCAGCCATAATCGTTGGAGTAATTCCGCTGATCTTGATATCCATCTGCAAAGCTGTGATGCCATTGCGGGTACCAGCGACTTTAAAGTCCATATCGCCCAAGTGATCCTCTGCGCCTAAAATATCGGTCAGGATAACATAGCGCTCACCTTCTTTGATCAAGCCCATTGCGACTCCCGAAACAGGCGCGCTAATCGGTACGCCAGTGTCCATTAATGCTAATGTCGAACCGCACACCGATGCCATCGAAGAAGATCCATTGGAAGAAAGCACCTCGGAGACTAAGCGCATGGTGTAGGGAAAGACCTTTTCATCCGGCAGCACCGGCACAAGCGCCCGCTCAGCCAGCGCGCCATGACCAATTTCACGGCGAGATTGCCTGCCAAGCCGCCCAACTTCGCCCGTGCAATAAGGTGGGAAGTTATAGTGATGAATGTAACGTTTGGCTTCGGTCTCAATCAGATTATCTAACTCTTGGGCTTCCTTAGGCGTACCCAAAGTTGCCAAGGTGAGCACCTGGGTTTCTCCGCGCGTGAACAAGCCAGAGCCATGGGCACGCGGGCTGATATTCACATCGCAGGAAATCTCACGAATTTCATCAAACGTGCGGTTATCAGGGCGCTTGCCCTCGTTAAGGATGCGGTCACGTACGATCAGGCGTTCTGCCTCATCAAAAGCCTTACCGTAATCCAGTTTTTGCTCATCAGTCAATTCTGTTGATGCGGCGACTTCTTCTAAATAAGTTTCCTTCAGCGCATCGATGCCGCCATACAAATTTTCCTTGCTGTAAGGCTGGTCTAGGATCGCGGTCAAGCGATCACGAATGCTATCGCGTGCCTGCGCGATTAAGGCTGAATCAAGGATTTTCACCTCGACGATTTGCTTGGGTTTACCCACTTCCCTCTGCATCTGTTCTTGCAGAGCAATGATAGGTTGGATCTCACGATGCGCGAGCTCTAACGCTTCCACAATAAGGTTTTCACTAACCTCGTTGGCGCCGCATTCCACCATCAATATCGCTTCTTTGGTGCCTGCTACGCGCAAGTCGAGCTTCGAGACCTCTATCTCTGGCAAGGTGGGGTTGACCACAAGTTGATCGTTAATATAGCCAATGCGCACAGCTCCGACCGGTCCTCCAAAGGGAATGTCGGAGATCATCAGGGCAGCTGAAGCTGCATTAATCGCCAGAATATCCAGTGGATTCGTGGAGTCAGCTGATAGCGACATTAAAACCACCTGCACTTCATTGCGCATCCCTTCTGGGAAAAGTGGTCTCAGCGGTCGGTCAGCGAGCCGAGCCACAAGTGTGGCTTCCGTGCTCGGTCTGCCTTCTCGGCGGAAGAACGAGCCAGGAATCTTTCCTCCGGCATACATACGCTCTTCGTATTCGACAGTCAGGGGGAAAAAGTCCGTACCTTCACGAACTGCGCCCATAGTTGCAGCAGCGAAGATTACCGAATCCCCTTGGCGCAAAGTGAGCGCACCTCCGGCTTGGCGGGCAAGCCGCCCCGTCTCGAAGGTGACTTCTTTATCACCTAAGTGAGTTGAAAAATATTTTGCTTCAGGTTTCATTTTGTCCTTTCGTCTGGTTGCGCCAGTTCAGGGACTGAAAGCCAGTGGTCAGCACTTGGCCGCCGCCTTTCAATACCCGACTGGCTGCAAATTATTAATAATTTTTAATCATAATATCCGCAAATAGATAGCAACGCAAGCCGCCCGTACTGCCTGCGCGCTATCTCTTGCGGTTTGATTACACATTCCGAAATTTCGATTTATCGCTTACGGATATTGAGGGATTCAGTAATTGCAAGGAATCGATCGTAATCTTTTTGGCGTAAATAAGCTAACAGCCGCCGGCGTTGACCGACGAGCTTGAGCAAGCCGCGGCGTGAACTCTCATCGTGTTTGTTGGCACGCAGGTGCTCAGTCAGTTGGTTGATCCGTGCCGTCAGCAGGGCAATTTGCACTTCTGGCGAACCTGTATCTCCTGGCTGGCGGGCAAATTTATTGATAATTTCGGTTTTTTCAGCTTGTTTTAATGCCATGACATCTGCTCCTAATGTATTTTTGCAAGTCTCCTGCTGCGCAGTACAAGGTACCGCACAACGGACTAGTCATTGGTCTTTATTATATCAGAACTTTAAATTCCGCAAGCCAAAGCTTCACCACTGTACGAGCAAAGTGATAATGTCCTAAAGTAGCAAAATATTAATGTCTTAATTAGAATTACGAAGCCGTGTTCTTGTTTGGTGCCCTGCGGGTAGACTGCACACTCAGAGACCAGCGAGAATAATAGAATAGGCTGCGCATTTGGAGACCGGCGAGAACAAGGATTGCCCTTAAACAGATTCCCACCATCAAAAGAATGCGTAAATGTAGGTATAATGTGCGCATGCAACAAAACCGAACTTCACCCTTTGATATCCGCGGTACGAAGGTTCTCTACCTATTATTGGCTGTCATTGCCAATTTAGCCTTCGCCTTGGCATTCTTCAGCTTTGTGGATTGGCTGCTGCTCAACTACGGTGAAGCTGTCACTGGCGTGGATACCACCTTGATGCTGGGGCTGTTTATGGGGGCTTTGTTGATTGCCTTCTTGATCAGCTTTTTAGCCAAAGACGGCCGCGGAATCACTTACGGTCTTTTCGGCAGCTTAGGCGGGCTTGTGCTGGCGCTCGTAAGGGTCTGGAATAGCTCCATCCTGCTTGCTATTTTGGTAGGCCTGATGAGCGTGATGGGCGGCTTCAACGGCGGTTTGCTCGGGGAAAACTTTCGCCGAAACCAGCAAAGGCGCAAGAAAAAGCAATAACTTCCTACTTAAATAAATTTAACTTGAGGAGGTTGGCAGCCAAGGCATCGCTGGTCCGCTTTTGCCCAAGCGCTCAGCCAAAGCAGCCTGCAGCGCCTGACGGTCATCCCATACATATTCAGTCTTTGCAAAGCACATCGATTGCTCGTGACCCTTTCCGCACACAATCACCATATCCCCCGGCTGCGCCATCTGCACAGCTTTACGGATTGCTTCGCCGCGATCGGGGATGCGCCAGAAATTCTGCCCTTCCAAGCCGCCCGCTTGACGAGCAGCTTCTGCCATCTCCGCAAGGATATCTTCCAGTGCTTCGGTACGTGGATCCTCGGCAGTCAAAATGGTGAGGTCGGCTTGCTGTAAGGCAACCTGAGGCATCAGGCGGCGTTTCTCGCGATCCCTAAGCCCAGCCGAGCCGAAAACTGCAATGACCCGTCCATGGCTCATGCCGCGTGCTGTTTCCAGCGCCCGTGCCAAGCCGTTGGGGGTATGCGCAAAATCCACTATTGCCAAAAATTCCTGCCCAAGGTCAATTTTTTCCATGCGCCCTGGCACACCCGGCAAATTAGCCAGCGCAGCCACTGCAATTTCAAATGGAATGCCCAAGCCAACCACGCATGCCCCCAATGCAGCCAAGCTGTTGGAGACATTGTAGATCCCAACCATAGGGGTGCGCACGCGCGCTGTCTGCTCCTTGCCAAAATGGCAGGTAAAAGCCAGTTCATGCGGCTGGTTATCGATTGCTTCAGCCCACAAGTCCGCCTCATTGAGCATGCTGTAGCTGACCTGCTTGGCTGGCGAAATGCGTTTGAGGTAACCATAAGAGCGGTCGTCCTTATTGAGCACCGCCAAGCTCAGGTTCCCGATGGACTTGCGCGGGGTTTGAGCTAAGCTCTCAAAAAGCTTCCCTTTGGTGGCAAGGTAATTTTCGTAGGTGCCATGGAAATCCAAATGTTCATGCGTCACGTTCGTAACCACTGCCACATCAAAGTCGCAAGCAATCACGCGACCCTGCGCCAAGCCATGGGAAGTTGTTTCCAAGACGCAGTGGGTCAAGCCAGCCTGAACCATTTGATCCAGGTAATCTTGAACGTCCGGAGCTTCAGGCGTGGTGACATGAAATCCCGTATCGAGCACCTCATCACCAATGCAAGCGCTCACAGTCGATATCATCCCAGCCTGGATGCCAGCGCTGCGCATGATGTGATAGATCATGGCGGTGGTAGTGGTCTTGCCATCGGTGCCGGTGACGCCAATCATACGCAGCTTTCGCGCGGGGAAATCATGCAGTGCAGCCGCAAGATAGGCTACTGCGCGGCGCGGATCACCTTCCACCTGCAGGTAAGGGACGGGCAACCCCTCGGGGGCTGGGCGGTCGCTCATCACAGCAACAGCTCCATCGGCTACGGCTTGCGGAATATAGTCGAAACCATCAGCGTTTTCCCCTTTGATCGCCGCAAACAGCATCCCAGGCTGCACCTTGCGCGAGTCGATGCTGATGCCTGAAATGCGCACTGAGGGCACCAACCCGATAGGGGTAATCGGGATGCGTTTGAATAAACTTTGTAGGTTGCGTCTGCGTTTAATCATCAATGATTCCTCTGCATGAGTTTACTGCAAAAATTTCCATTGCGAAAATTTCAACTAGAACGAAAGACTATCAACCCTTAGAGTTTTCCGGCAGGATTAATATAATCAGCATACCAGCGGTGATCAAACCAAAAAGCAGCTTAGCCAAAACCATTTTTTCGGAATTCAAGGCTGTATACAACCAGAATGGCAGGCTTAGCTCCAGGATTAAAAGCAGCAAGCTGGCACGCAAGGAAAGTGTTGGAAAGTGGTTTTGCTTCGGTTTCATCCGCCAGCTCCACCAAGCAAAGACCAAATAAGCGCAGCAGCCGCCACAATCACCACAGGAATCAGGTCCAATAGCACCAAGCGGCGCATGACCAAGCCTTCTTTTTGGCTCAAACCCACCGTGCTACAGCCGACGATTACTTTCGCTGGAGACATGACGCTCCCCAGCGAACCTCCAGCAGTTTGGGCTGCCAAAATCAGCGGCACATCCAAACCCAACAGGCTTGCCGTTTCCATTTGTAGCACGCCAAAAAGGACATTGGAATTATTGTTCGAACCAGTCAAAAAAGCCCCCAACACGCCAATAAACGGCGCCATAGCAGGGTATAGCGTTTTGCTAATGCTTTGGCTTAGCCCGCGCGCAAGGAGGTTGGTCATCCCGCTGGTGGTCATCACTGCCGCTACGCCAACCATGGCAATCACCCCTAAACTGGCATCCCCCGCGCTCTTCACCACATTGCGAGCAATCCTTCGCCCAGCGCCCTCGGAAAGAAAGCCTTTCCGCGTATAAATCAGCCAAGAAACAAGCACAGTAAAGAGCAAAATGCTGCCTGGATGTGAGAAGGGATGCAACGGACGCGTCTGCTCAGCCGCTGTTATCCAGCCTAACTTTGTGGAAAGCTCTGGCAGAGTCAAGCTGAACGCGGTGCGGCTCAGGAACGCATTCAACGGCGGGATGAGTACCACAGCAAACCCAACCAACATCAAGATAAGGTAGGGGGAGACTAATACCAGCAAGTCTGAGCTGGGTGCGCTTTGGGCAGAAAAAGCCGGATTTTGACGAAAGTGCGATATGCGTAAAAACAGCAACATTACCAGCAAGCCGGCAAGCGAGGCAGTAGTTGCGGCTAAGTTCCATAAACCATTCACGGCTAAGGTGTATTGCACCGTACCCATCACCAAACTCACGAGGCAGAGCAAAGGAAAGGTGTGCCTCAAACCCCTCCACCCGCTACCGAGCACTGCCACGATCATTCCAGAGGGCAAAATCGCCAAGCCTAACAAAATCGCAGCTTTAGGTGCCAAAACCGCCCCTGAGAGCCCGGTAACTGCCATCAGCGCCTGGAAAGCTGTCGCCATCGAGCCAAAATTAACCGCCCAAGCATGCCCGATGGCTGTCATCACCACAGCAAGGACCGGGCAATAACCCATGCCGACTAAAATTGGTGCACACACTGCCATGGGCACACCAAAGCCGCCCATCCCTTGCAAAAAGGAGACCATCAGCCAAGAAACCAATAACACTTGAACAGCCTTATCCCCAGAAACGCTGGGTAGCCAAGCGCTAATCGCTTGAATAGCGCCAGCCTCATGCACCAGGTTATACAGCAGCAAAGCTCCCCAGACGATATAAAGCACATCCAAGCTCATCCAGAGCGCTTTCACCTGGGCGTAGGCTAATACTTTCCAGCTGCCGCCAAAGGCTAACGAGCTCACGAGTACAGCGCTAACCCAGCCAGCTGCACTAGCCCGCTTACCGCTAGCCCTCAAGCCTAACATTAATGCCATCACAACCAGCAAAGGCAAGAGGGATAGCAACCAGGTAAACAAGTTCAGCGGCATGACAAAATTATAGCCGGAGTGGATGCAACTTACCCGAATTAGAACAACATTCGGCTCGACCGGTTGGTTTACGGCAGCCCTGTAAACCAGTTTATTGCCGCGATGTAATAACCATTTCAGCCAGCTACTGACCCCTGCTGATTATCCGTCTGTCCGGGAGTCAAAAAATGGTTCTTTAGCTTTACCGCACACTGAGTGGGAGGGCAAGAGCTTGAAATTCTGTGCGGTTTTTACACCGGCATACTTGCGGTCCGCCTTGCTCTCAGCCATATAATCTTATCGGACTCAAAGGGATCAATCCTAAAAGAGACGCTCTTCAAAATTAATCCTGGATCAGATATCTCAATTTGTCTTCATCTAGAGATTTTATGGGTTTCCAAGCTGGCTGTGCTTGCCCAGAGCCTTGCCAGAAGATTCAATCCCAATGGCAAAAAAGATTATCCACTATACTGGCTGGATAGAGGGCTATTAATTTGGTCAGTGATGATAATGGAAATATATACTGGGCTAGCGTTGCTGGCCACTTTAAAAACATTAGCGCGTTTCAAATAGCTTGAAAACCGCGCCAATGCGGAATATTTCATCTTGGGAACGCTTCTCAGCATCCTCTTAGGCGTATCTTTTGGTGCGCTTTTTGGCTGGGTTCTTCATTACTAACCAACGCACACATTTTCTGGGGAATTAGCTTACTTCGGCTCCGCCAGCACTTCTTCAATCGTCTTGAGCAAGACAGGGTCAACCTCAGCTTGAAGCGAGCTTAATTCTGGTTTGATGCTGCGAGCGTCAATCGCCTTAGCTCCTTCCATGATCCAGCGGCCCGCCATGTTGAGCGGAACGCGGCTGGTATCGATCACCAAGTTAAAACCTCGCACATCACTGGGGTCAACATTATAAAAAGTTTGCAGGAAACTCTGCCGCACTTCATCATTTTGCCGCACAGCTTTTTCGGCTTCAAGGATATCATTGATCTGCTCAGTTTGCATGGCATTACGCACGCGATATTCGAAAGGCGCGCGCAGTAATACATTGAGCACATTTTGATAGTCCTTGAGGACCACAAAACCGCCGCGGCCGATGATCAGCGTGTTATCCCGTTTGGCAAATGCTTTGATGGTTTCGTTAAGTAAGTTGACGACTTGTTTGTCGCGGCTATCTAAGCGCGACCAAAGTGTATGCACCGAGTCATAAACATCGTGGAAGGTGAGCACCCCATATTTGACCATGATTTTTCCGATGAGCTCTTTATCTGCCTGACGGTAGTTAAGCGTGTTGACAATCATTTGGGTAATCAAGCCACCGCCGCTACCCAGCTCGCGGGAAATTGTGATAATAGCCATTGCTACCTCCTTTCTATCCTCTACCTGTATTATACCTGAAGGGTGAAATAGAGACGCTTAGGGTGTTGAAAATATCCAGAAAATTAAAGAAGGAATAACTTTATATTCAAG
>DICP01000092.1:15656-22467 GCA_002417685.1 Candidatus Mesolinea sp. UBA5823 | reverse complement strand
AAAAAGATTCGCGTTTTGATTGCCAAGCCCGGTCTGGATGGACATGACCGCGGCGCCAAAGTGATTGCGCGCGCATTGCGCGATGACGGCATGGAGGTGATATACACCGGCCTGCGCCAAACCCCACAAATGATTGCCGAAGCCGCCTTGCAAGAAGATGTTGACGTCGTCGGGCTATCGATCCTTTCCGGCGCACACAACGTATTGGTCCCGCAAGTTATCCAAAAACTGCGCGAGGTCGGCAAAGGCAACGTGTTTATTTTTGTTGGCGGCATCATCCCGCAAGCAGATATTCCCGGTCTGCTGCAAGCAGGTGTGAAAAAAGTCTACGGTCCCGGAACCGATACCCGCGAAGTTTGCCAGGATATCCGTGCCGCCATGGCTGAACACCAACAGGCATGAACGCCGAACAGGTCGAAACTCTTATAAGGGGTGACCGCCTTACCCTTTCCCGCATTTTAAGCCAAGTTGAGTCTCAAAGTGAAGCTGGCAAGCAAGCTCTAGAAGCTCTCTTTCCTTTTACCGGCAGAGCCCACAAAATCGGCATAACCGGAGCGCCCGGTGCTGGCAAGAGCAGCTTAGTCAATGCACTTACGCGACAGCTGCGCCGCCAACCCGATGCTCCTAAAGTCGCTATCATTGCGGTAGACCCCACCAGCCCCTTTAGCGGTGGCGCGCTCCTTGGTGACCGCGTTCGTATGCCCGATTTACAGCAAGATCCGGGCGTTTTCATCCGCTCGATGGCTACACGCGGTGCTTTAGGTGGCTTGGCGGCTGCCACAGAGGCTTTTAGCCAGGTATTTGACGCTGCTGGTTACGATATCATCCTTATTGAAACGGTTGGCGCCGGCCAAGCAGAAGTGGAAGTAGTTAACTTAGCCCATACAACCATCGTCGTTGATACCCCTGGAACTGGTGATGAAATTCAAGCCATTAAAGCCGGCATTTTGGAGATTGCAGACATCTTGGTCGTCAATAAAGCCGACCGCCCTGGCGCAGACCAGAGCGTACGCTATCTTCAAGCTATGCTTGAAATGGGCTATGCCCGTTCGGGGGCAGCGGGTCACCATGCTCCCGAAAGCGCTGTGAAAGAAGCCTCGGAAAAAACTACCCATCCCTGGGTTCCTCCGGTGCTCAAAACCATCGCGATTGAATCGCAAGGCATTGAAGATCTGCTTGGAGTCATTCAAGCGCACCGGAAATTTCTTTTGGAAAGCGGCACTTGGCAAGTGAAAGAGCGTCAAGCATTACAAAAAGCTATTCAACGCGCCATCACCCAGAACCTGATGGATTTCTGGAAGGCAAAAATAACCCCAGAACTTTTTGAAGCAACCCTGCAATCTGTAGTGGAACGCAAATTGTCGCCAGAATCTGCAGCCCAATACCTTTTACGGACAATCCAATGGTTATAATCCATACGAAGTACACCTGTCTGTTGTTCAAAAAACATCCTGCAGGTATCTTAAAAAAGAGATGTGGGGTTCCCCTAATTAACATCTCTGCAGGGTATAATAAAATAAAAGATTTAGGAATAATCGGAGCCATTTATGCAACGAACATTAATTAAAGACCTTCCTCGCCACATCGGTGAGGAGGTTAAAGTGCAGGGTTGGCTACAGACTCTGCGTGATCAAAAAAGCATGCAATTCCTTGTACTGCGCGATAAAACCGGCTTGGTGCAAGTCGCGCATTGGAAAAAAGGCAACCCAGAGCTAGCTGAAACAATCTCCAAGTTAGGCACTGAATCAGCGCTGACCATCGTCGGAAAAGTAGTTGCCAACGAAGTCGTACGCTTGGGTGGGTTAGAAATCCAGCTTGAGGACTTGAAAGTGGAAGGTTTAGCCGAGACGCCGCTCCCCTTCGATCCTTTCGGTGAAGTCCTTCCGGATCAGGATTTTCGCTTAGATTGGCGTTATCTGGATTTACGCCGGGAGCGCAACCGTCTCATCTTCGAGGTGCAAACCACGCTAGAAGCTGCCATGCGTGCCTATTGGCTCGGGCACGATTTTATTGAGATGCACTCGCCCAAGATCTTAGGCGCTGCCAGCGAAAGCGGCGCAGAGCTCTTTAGTTTGAAGTATTTCGAAACCACGGCTTATTTAGCCCAATCCCCGCAATTTTATAAGCAGATGGCAATGGCAGCTGGCTTCGAGCGCGTTTTTGAAATCGGGCCGGTTTTCCGCGCTGATCCATCCTTCACCTCGCGCCATATGACCGAATTTACCGGCGTGGATATGGAAATCTCCTGGATTGAGAGCCACGAGGATGTGATGGTCTTTATAGAAAACTGGTTAGCTTACTGCTATGCTGCCGTTCAAGAAAAACATGGCGAGCAGATCAAGGAGCAATTTGGCACAGAGCTGACAGTTCCTAGTTTACCTTTCCCCCGTCTGAGCATGGCAGAAGCATATCAAATCCTCAAGGATCAGAATTACGCTTTGCCCCCCGAGCAAAAAGGCGATCTGGACCCAGGCGCTGAGCGCGCGCTCGGAAAATACATCAAAGACACCTACAATCACGACTTTGTATTTGTTACAGATTGGCCCTTTAGCGTCCGTCCGTTTTACCACATGCTGCACGAAGATAACCCCTCACTTACCAAAAGCTTTGACCTCTTAGGCAAGGGGTTAGAGATAACCACCGGCGCCCAGCGTGAGCACCGCTACGAGGTGTTAGCTTCCCAGGCGCAGCAAAAAGGCTTGTCCCTGGAACCCATTCAGGATTACCTGAACTTCTTCCGTTATGGCTGCCCTCCGCATGGAGGCTTCGGGCTCGGGCTTAGCCGGCTATTGATGATTATGATGGATTTGCCCAATATTCGCGAGGCAGTGTACCTCTTCAGAGGTCCAAACCGCTTACGCCCATAAGGAAACGCTATGCCTAATCTTTATAGTGAACGCCTAAGATTACGCGCTGCTGAGCGCAGCGATATTCCTCTCTTCGTCAAGTGGATTAGCGATCCAGAAGTAACCGAAAATCTGATGCTGCGTCTCCCGATGGCTCAGGCAGAAGAGGAAATCTGGTATGAAAATATGCTCAAACGGCCTGAGGCAGAGCATGTCTATGTTATTGACATCAAACTGCCACCGCTGGAACCCGATGGAGAACCGCAATGGCTGCCCATTGGCAACACCTCGTTCATCTCAATTATGGAGATAGACCGCTGTGCCGAAATTGGCATCATGATCGGCGAGAAATATTATTGGAACAAGGGTTACGGCACAGAAACAATGCAAACGATGCTGCGCCATGGTTTCGAAACGTTGAACCTGCACCGCATTTGGCTGCAGGTTTACCCCACCAACCCACGCGGAATTCGCGCTTATGAAAAAGCAGGTTTCAGGCACGAAGGTGTATTTAGAGAAGGACATTATCAAGGCGGACGCTACCTGGATGTTAAACTGATGAGTATCCTCCGCCAGGAATGGGACCAAATATCATCAACAACGAAAGGCGATTAGTATGACTTCTCCCCACATGCGGCATGACCTCCTCTATGGCAATATTCGCTTGTTTGCAGGCACTGCCTCCCCAGAGCTCTCTCAGGAGGTATCCAATTACCTCGATGTTCCGCTCTGCGGTAGAGATGTAATCGAATTTACCAACGAAAATTTATTTGTGAGGTTACATACCTCTGTTCGCGGGCAGGATTGCTATATTATCCAAACAACCTCGATACCAGTGCACCGCAACCTTATGGAACTGTTGATCATGACCCAAACCTTACGTTTGGACTCTGCCGGGCGCATTACGGTGGTAGTACCTTATATGTGTTACGGCCGCTCTGACCGCAAAGATCAGCCACGCGTACCCATCACAGCCCGTTTGGTTGCGGATATGATCCAAATAGCAGGTGCTGACCGCTATATCACGATGGATTTACACGCCGGTCAGATCCAAGGCTTCTTCTCCATCCCTGGAGATGTGTTATCTGGTTATCACATCATTAAGCCATATCTGTTGGATATGCTGCCCTCGATGAACAATCCTGTAATGCTTACCGCAGACTTAGGCTTTGCCAAGCGCGGACGTCGTTATGCTGAGGCTCTAAATATCCCGCTGGCGTTCATTGAAAAACGGCGCCATGGCAACCGCGATAAGTCCGAAGCCTTAACGATCATTGGTGATATCTCCCATCACGATGTAATTTTGATAGATGACGAGGTCGACACGGGTGGCTCGATGGCTGAAGCAGCCATGCTCGCCAAGGATAATGGTGCAGAAAATATCTACATGGTTTTCGTGCATCCCATCCTTTCTACCAATGCCGTAGAACGTTTAACTGCTCTACCCGTAAAACAATTTATCACTACTAACACCATCCCTATCCCGCCAGAGAAACAAGCGCTTTTTGGCGGCAGGCTTACTATCCTGACCATTGGACCTTTGATTGGTGAAGTGATCCGCCGCGCTAACGAAGGCAGAAGCGTGGGGGCAATGTTTAATGAGTGAAGCTGAAAGGAAACAGAAATGCCTGAACTCCCCGAAGTGGAAACCATCCGTCGAGGATTAATTTCAGGCAGCGGTGGGGTTCCCTCACTTGTGCATCAGCGCATCACCTCAGTAGATTTGTTTTGGCCAAAAGCAGTTGCCAGCCCTGACCCAGTGCAGTTTATTCAAGGGCTTCAACAACGCGAGATAGTCAATCTGAGCCGGCGGGGAAAATTCTTGCTCATCAACCTGGACCACGGGACACTGATTTTTCATTTGCGCATGAGCGGAGATTTGCGCATGTTACCAGCAGGCGAACCAAACCAAAAGCATGACCGGCTCCAACTCAACTTTAATTCAGGCTGGAAGTTAGTCTTCAACGACACACGCAAATTTGGGCGCGCCTGGCTGACTGAAGATCCCCAAAAGGTGCTTTCCGGCATCGGATCCGAGCCCCTCGACGCAGATCTTACCCCGGATAAGTTCCATGCTATGCTGCAAGTCCGCTCTCGCCAGATCAAGCCGCTGCTGATGGATCAGCGCTTTCTTGCCGGCTTAGGCAATATTTACACCGATGAAGCTCTCTTTTCTGCCGGTATTCACCCTTTGCGTCGCAGTGATACCCTCACCCAACCCGAAGCTGAGCGGTTATTAGCAGCGATTCGTGAAGTGCTCCAACAAGGCATCCTTGCAAAGGGTGCCAGCATCGATTGGGTTTACCGTGGCGGGGATTTTCAGAATCATTTCCAGGTGTATAAGCGCACCGGCAGCCCTTGCCCGCGCTGCGGAACACCCATTCAACGCATCGTGGTCGGGCAGCGCAGTACACACTTCTGCCCTGTTTGCCAACCNNAAAGTGCTCGATGCGGCTTGTGGAACTGGCAAACATGCGATTGCCTTAGCCCAAGCCGGTTATCAGGTTGCTGGGGCAGATTTATTCCCCCAGATGGTCCAGTTGGCAGATCTTAATGCCAGCGCAGCAGATCAAAAGATTCGCTTCAAAGCTGCCGGCTTTGGCAGCATTTCTGCTGCATTCCCAGACGAGCAGTTTCAGGCAGTATTGTGCTTAGGTAATTCCCTGCCGCATGTCAAGTCCTTAAATGAATTGCAAGCTGCTCTGGTTGATTTTGCCAAACTGCTTGCGCCTGGTGGACTGCTCCTCATCCAGCAACGTAATTTTGATCACATCATGCGCGCCAAAGAACGGCATATGCCGCAACAATCCCAACAAAAAGGCGACGAGGAGTGGCTCTTCTTCCGCTTTTACGATTTCGAGCCGAGCGGCTTGATTCAGTTCAATATCCTCACGCTTCACCGAAGAAAAGATCAAAAGTGGCAGGTAGAATTAAATTCCACTACCCTCATGCCCATCCTCTCTGAGGATCTAAAGAGGGCTCTTAATAATGCACATTTTGGGAATATTCAATGCTTCGGAAATCTTAAAGGCGATGCGTTCGATCCTCTCTCAAGCGCGGATTTAATCGTATTAGCCAAACGCATTTAATTTACAAACAGTTACGCTTTACCCCGGAGAACAGAGCTCGTCCGTTCGCGGTTTTGTTTCCACCAAGCCACTGTATCCTCAATGGTCGCAGCAACCGGCCGGGATTGGTAGCCTAGCTCTTCAGTCGCTTTACGAGAAGAAATGAGCGAATTGCTGCGTAAAGTCTCTACCGAATAACGCGTGAAAATAGGTTTTTTGTGGCTCAGGCGGTAATAGACCTCAGCCAATGGCGCAAGCAATGCTGCGATCGCAGCCGGAAGTTTAAACTCCACGGTTTTTATACCCGTGGCCTGTTGTACCAAATTGCGCATCTTGCTGACCTCAATTTGCTCCCCTGAGAGCAAATAAACTTTACCGCATCTACCACTTTCAGCAGCTAAGATATGCCCTATGGCGACATCGCGCACATCGACAAAATCAAATTTTCCTTCAACCGTAAACGAAGGCGCTTTT
The DNA here is from genome assembly GCA_002417685.1 of Candidatus Mesolinea sp. UBA5823. Lineage (GTDB taxonomy): Bacteria > Chloroflexota > Anaerolineae > Anaerolineales > Anaerolineaceae > Mesolinea. The sequence continues at coordinate 16,079 of DICP01000092.1, read as the reverse complement.
TTCATCCACGCCAAGATCATCTCACCTAATTCAGAGCGTTTGAAATCATAAGGTCCAATCACACCCGTCGGGCAGACTATGACGGCATCCAGCCCTTGTCGCACGGCGTCTAAGACTAAAAGGCTGGCTTCTGCTTTAGTTTGGTCATACGGTCCAGCTGGGTTGTCGGGGTCAAAGGCTAAGCGCTCATCAATCATTACGCCTGCAGGCGGGCGTTGCAAAGCATGAATAGAGCTGGTATACACCAGGCGGCGTACGCCAGTCCTTCGAACGGCTTCTATCACATTACGTGTACCTTCAACATTGACGCGCCGCATCAGATCAAGCATGTCTGGAGTGATTGCCACTAAGGAGGCTAAATGGAAAACCACGTCAACCTCATGGCAAGCTTCGATCATGCGCTCCAAATCCAGGATATTGCCC
>DICP01000092.1:13642-15640 GCA_002417685.1 Candidatus Mesolinea sp. UBA5823 | reverse complement strand
ACTAACCCCCGCACCTGCTCGCCTTGAGCCAGTAATTCTCGCACCAAGACATTACCAAGATGCCCGGCAGCTCCAGTTACTAAAATCATTCTTCCTCTTGATTTCTCATCTAAATAATTTCTTAGAATGATGTAGTAATTTTACCAGTGCAGAAATGCAGCAATAAAGATCATAGCGTTTACCCAACAAATAATATCTTTCCTGTAGAGTTAGTTATAATAGAAGAAAATAACTCACATGTTGTGTGTTTAAAAGAGGTAAACCATGAAAATTGCTATTGGCTGTGACCACACTGGAATCGCGCTCAAAGAAGCACTGAAAACTTATCTTGATAGCCGCATGATTCCATACGAAGACTTTGGCACTTTCACCGAAGAAAGCACCGACTACCCGCGCATCGCAGAGAAAGTGTGTAAAGCGATCCTTTCCGGGGGCTTTGACCGCGGAATCCTTATTTGTGGAACGGGCGTGGGCATGTCCATTGCTGCCAACAAATTCAACGGTATTCGTGCTGTGGTGTGCAGCGAGCCTTACTCCGCTATCATGGCACGCCGGCATAATAATGCCAACGTCTTATGCATAGGCGCGCGCGTTGTCGCTGGGGGCTTAGCCACCCTCATCTGTGAAGGCTGGTTGAATGCTGCCTTTGAAGGTGACCGGCACCAGCGCCGTTTAGACATTATCACGCGCATAGAACAGCGCAATAGCCTTCCGGGAATTTCACCGCTGGATGAATCCGCTGCAAAAGAGGAACCTCAGAATGCCTCCAAACTTACTGATGAGCCGAAACCTAATCAGGATACACAGCCACTATCTCCTACTGCGGGTGTATAATATCAACGTCCATCACGCTTTAAACCTTATTAAACGCCCAAGGAGGCATAATGAAATACCAAATTTTCGGAGATAAACTCCCCATTGTTACATTGCAGTTTGAAGCCGGAGAGAGTATCTATACCCAATCCGGTGGTATGACCTGGATGACCGATAACTTTACCATGGAGACCAACATGAAAGGCGGCTTGATGAAAGGTCTCGGCCGTATGCTCAGCGGGGAATCCCTCTTCATGGCAACCTATACGGCAAAAGCTTCTGGTGCAGAACTAACCATTGCTTCATCCTTTCCTGGCGAAATTCTTCCTCTGGAGCTCAACGGGACCCAGCAGTGGATTTCTCAAAAATCAGCCTTCCTCTGTGCTACGCCGGGTGTAAACCTTTCCACATTTGTCACCAAAGCCAGAGCGGGTTTCTTTGGCGGTGAAGGTTTCATCTTGCAAAAGTTGGATGGAGCAGGCATCGTGTTTCTCGAAATTGACGGGACAGTGGTGGAAAAGAACCTGCGTCCAGGCGAGCGTCTCAAAGTCGATACGGGCAACGTAGCTGCTTTCGAGAGCACTATAAAGTATGATGTTGAAACAATTAAAGGCTTTACGAATGTGCTCTTCGGCGGCGAAGGGCTTTTCTTGAGCGTCTTGGAAGGTCCCGGGAAAGTTTACTTGCAATCGATAAATGTTTCCGGTTTCGCTGCACGCTTACTCCCTTATCTTCCTCATAGAGACTAATCCAAATTATTAAACAACGAGGGCTGTTTTTTGTAAAATAGCCCTTTTTTTAATTGCCTTAGTTTCTCTAATGGTTTATTTGGGCATGGATTGCTAAAGCGGCTTGACCATATAAAGTTCCCCCATCTCAAAACCGCGCATGGCATAGTACTGCCGCGTCCCAACCGCAGCAATTACTGCCAAGCGCTTGTAACCCTGCGCTATGGCGATTTCTTCTGCTTTCTGGATCAGATTCTTCCCTAAGCCGGCATGCTGTGCCGCTCCAGCTTGCTCGGTGCCAACTTCTAACGACTGACCATAAACGTGTACCTCGCGGATTATCGCAGCGCCTTCCAAATCTTGTAATTCAAGCAAGTTATTCTCGTGGGGTAGAGAAAGCCGAAGGAAGCCTGCTAAGCGATCATCCTCAGTATCATAAGAAAGAAAATGCTCCTCA
>DICP01000092.1:12635-13618 GCA_002417685.1 Candidatus Mesolinea sp. UBA5823 | reverse complement strand
CTGCAGCGAATACAGTTACAGCGCTCGCCCCGCCGTTCGAGCTCCCTTGCCACATCTTGCCGCAGGCTGGTGTTCCGGTTACCTGCTACCACATTCGTCGAAGGGATGTCACGGATGACTCGGTTGATGCGGCAATAGCGCGGCACAGTCGGCTTAATATCTGCCAACAAATCAATCAGCTGCTCTTCGCTATAGGGTTGAAATTCTCCCCTCTGCCAATAATGATAGAGTTCGGCGTTTTGCAAGAGTTGGCAAGGGTAAATCTTGAGCTCATCGGGTTGAATGCTGCCTTCGACCCAAAGCTTAGCAAAATCGGCGCGGTCGCTCTCGAGAGTTGCACCAAGCAGGTTGGGCATCCAATGCGCAACCACCTTAAAACCCGCAGCGCGCAATAAATCGACCGCCTGCCGAGCTTGCTCGCTCGTGTGACCGCGTTTGTTTCGTTTTAAGATGTCATCATCAAGGCTTTGGATCCCGATTTGGAATTTGGTTACGCCCAATTTGCGGTTAAAAATCAGCTCTTGCCGGCTGATCAAGTCCGGCCGCGTTTCCACTACCAAGCCTACGTTACGGTGTGCACCGATTTCATTTCGTTTTTGTACATCTTCCAAACGGATCTCACCTTGGTCATCTAATGGATTTTCCGCATTGAGGGCTTCGAAGCAGCGGCGGATAAACCATTCGCGGTAACTACGCGGATACGCAGTCCAACTGCCACCGAGGATAAGCAGCTCGACCTTATCGGTGGGGTGCCCAACCTCATGCAGCGCCTTCAGGCGCGAAGCTACCTGGCGGTAAGGGTCAAATTCATTTTCCACCCCACGCCGTGCTCCAGGTTCATCTGAAAGATAAGACTGCGGCATATTGCTCTCGGTGGGGCAAAAGATGCACTCCCCTGGGCAAGGGTACGGCTTGGTCAAAACAGTAATTGTGGTGACGCCCGAAAGCGTACGGATGGGTTTCATGCGAATCGCGGCTAAGAT
>DICP01000092.1:0-12611 GCA_002417685.1 Candidatus Mesolinea sp. UBA5823 | reverse complement strand
AAGGTGTGCTTGGCTAAAAAGCCGGCGCCATTCGGCAGAGGGTGCTTCCGTAATGCTTTGCGCAGCTCCATGCCCAGCCTCAGGTCTTCAAGAGCTGCTTTTGCCAGGGAAAGTTCCTCTGGACTATTCATACGTTTTTCTTTCCATGCTTTCGCATTAACCATAAAAGTATTTTACCTGCTTCTCTGAGGCAAACACTTGCTTGCCGAAGCTGATATACTCAGTTTATGGATAGCCAAACACAAGAAAGGCTCTTGGAAATCAATCGCGAATTTTACGCACAAAACGCCAGCTCGTTTTCTAAAACCCGCCGTAATGTTCAACCAGGCGTGCGCCAATTAATCCCGTCCATCCCCCATAATGCGAAGCTGCTAGACATAGGCTGCGGGAATGGCAATTTTGCTTTAGCCTTGGCTCATGCCGGCTTTGAGGGTTCTTACTTTGGAATTGACGGATCGCTTGCATTTATTCAAGAAGCACAGCAGGCTGTTGCTCTCTTGAAAACCACAGCCGAGTTTCGCTTCCATGCAGCTGACCTGTCCTCACCGCATTGGGCAGATGCGTTCCAGCCCGGTTCATTTGACCTCGTTACATGCTTTGCAGTGTTGCAGCATTTACCTGGCAAGGCGCTTCAGCAGGCTATTTTTACGCAAAGTGCACTGCTTCTGCGCTCTGGAGGTCAGTTGATGCTCTCGGCTTGGCAAGTATTCCAGAGCCCCGCCCTCACAGCGCGCATCTTGCCATGGGAAATGGCAGATATCGACCCTAAGCAAGTCGAGCCTGGAGATATCCTGCTCGATTGGCGTGCAGGTCCAGCTAGCGAGCAGCCTGCATGCCGCTACGTCCATGTATTTACTTCAGAGGAATTAATCGCACTCGGCGAAGCCGCTGGTCTAAGCCTAAATTCTGAATTCTACTCAGATGGCAAAAATCAACGCCTTGCACTCTACCAGGTATGGGAAAAGCCTTAAGCCCCTTAGCCTAAAGCCACATCCAGCAGCATCATAATCGCAAAGCCAAGTAATACTCCAATGGTGGGGATATCAGAGTGGTCGCTGGAACTCATCTTTGCCTCAGGGATAAGCTCTTCGGCTACGACGTAAATCATCGCGCCAGCAGCAAAAGCCAAGGCATAGGGCAGCAAATTTTGCATCGAAAGTGTTGCAGCTGCGCCAATCACCGCGGCAATAGGTTCCACCAAGCCAGAGAGCTGACCCCAGAAAAAAGCCCGCCCTTTTGAAATTCCCTCGCCGCGTAAGGGCATGGAAACCGCCATGCCTTCAGGGAAATTTTGAATGCCAATACCCAAAGCAAGCGCAATTGCTGAGGTTAGCGAAGCACCACTCAAGCCGGCATTGGCTGCCCCAAATGCGACACCGACCGCCAAACCTTCGGGAATGTTGTGAAGGGTAATCGCAAAAACGAGCAGGATATTGCGCTGCCAAGTGGTGCGCAAGCCTTCAGGTTGGTCATCCCCAATGTGCAGATGCGGTAAGAGCTTATCCACTGCCCACAGAAAGCCACCTCCTAACAAGAACCCCCCTACCGCCGGCAGCCAAATTGGCCCAGGGAGGTCAGCAGAAAGTTCAATCGCGGGTGCTAAAAGCGAGAAATAACTCGCAGCGATCATGACGCCAGCTGCAAAGCCCATCATGCCATTAAGCAGGCGCTTGTCTAACTCTCTGCCTAGGAAAACGCCTAAGGCGCCTAACGCAGTCATCAAATATGTAAACCCTGTCCCCCAGAGTGCTTGTATAATCGGAGGAAAATTCTCAAGAAAACTCACCATAATTTCACCCGTTGAATGTTATGATAATTACTCGGATAATTCTACCAAATGAACCCTAATAACGAGACTTCCAATTCGACCATCAACTCCAGGGAAGAGCTTCTACAGCGCATTTCTGTTGCACTCTCCGCGCGGCAAACTATGCTCGCTCCAGAACATACACAAGCATTGCGCTTATTCAACGGATTTTACGAAGGCTGCCCGGGTTTGGTGGTCGATTTATTTGCCAGTACATTAGTTGTAGCCAACCATACTCGACCGCCTGATTCCCTTGAGGATTCTGTTCCAGATGTTTTTGCCTTCTACCGCGAAGCCCTCCCTTGGCTCACAAGTGGATTGCTCAAACGCCGGCATGCCACAGATCCCGCACTGCGAAAGGGCGTCACCACCTTTGGTGGATCGCTTTCAAGCGTAATCACAGAACATGGCGTGCGCTATGCTCTCAATCTTACACTCAATCAGGATTGCAGCTTTTACTTGGATACGCGCAACCTCCGAAAATACTTGATTCAAAACATGGCAGGAAAAAGCGTGCTCAACTGCTTTGCCTACACAGGCGCCTTAGGCATCGCGGCATTGGCTGGCGGAGCCCGCAATGTAGTCCAGACTGACCTAAATAAGGCGGCACTAACGTTAGCACAGCAATCCATCCAGCTTAACTCCTTCTCCGGTCGTATGGAAATACTCCCGATGGATTTCTTCAAGGTGGTAGGGTATTTTAAGCAGCACAAAGTGCTATTTGATTGCGTTATCCTGGACCCACCGCTATATTCCAACACACCCCAGGGAACGGTTGACCTGCTGCATAACTGGCTAAGGTTAATCAATAAAGTGCGCCCATTGGTCGCTCACGAAGGCAAGCTAATCGTGATCAATAATGCACTCTACCTCCCTGGCAGCGCGGTGATGCAAACCTTGGAGGAGCTGCAAGCTACCGGCTTCGTGCAGCCTGAACATCTCATCCCTGTGCCAGAAGATATTACCGGTTTTCCTCAAACCATTATTGACCATCCACCCGCGGATCCTTCCCCTTTTAACCACCCTACTAAAATTGCGCTGCTGCGCATCATACGTAATGACGGCGCAGCAGCGACTCATTAATTTGGCAAGAGCGCTACCTTAGCAGAATTTACATAGTTCGTATACATGCTTTAAACCAGCACCGCAAATTAGCCGTAGTAAAATTTTGAGCTGAAAAAAAGATGAGAGTTTCCTTAGAATTGTCATGCTTAAACAAATTTGCTTGATAATCATTCAAATGAAATAAACACAAGATCAGCTCAAGGAGGAATGCTTTTGGAGGAGTCCGTTATGATCAAAGTTGAAAACTTAACGAAGTATTATGGCCAAAACTGTGCAGTAAAAGACCTCACTTTCCACGCTGAGAAAGGTGAAGTTCTTGGTTTCTTAGGCCCGAATGGCGCCGGCAAAACCACCACCATGCGTATCTTGACCGGTTACATGCCCCCAACATCCGGCAAAGTGACAATTGGGGGATATGACGTCATCGACCAATCTTTGGAAGTACGCCGTATCGTTGGATACCTACCTGAGTCGGTACCACTTTACCCAGATATGCGCGTCAACGAATACCTGCGTTACATGGGAAAATTGCATCAAGTTGACCGCTTAGAAGAGCGCGTTGCAGAAGTTATCGAAAAGGTAAACATCTCCGACCGAGCGCACAGTTTTATTTCTAAGCTCTCCAAAGGGATGCGTCAGCGTGTTGGCCTTGCCCAAGCGCTTATTCACGACCCCGACGTGCTCATCCTAGACGAGCCCACAATCGGTTTAGACCCAGCTCAAATCATTGAGGTGCGCAAGCTCATCGAGGAGATCGGCAAAGAAAAAACTGTGCTACTTTCGACGCACATCCTTTCGGAGGCACAACAAATTTGCGATCGTGTACTAATCATCAACCGCGGTCAGTTAGTCGCCGAAGATACGCCTGAAGCCCTACAGAAACGTTTGACCGGAACGCAAAAAGTGACTGTTCACTTGGCAAGTGACCCAACCCCAGCTATAGAAATTCTCCAAGGGATTGAAGACGTGTTGCGTGTGGAAATTAACGCCCAAAATCATATCATCCTGGAAACCTCAGGCGAGACGGATATCCGCCCAAAGGTGATTGCCATGCTGACGGCAGCCAATCTGGAAATTCTGGAAGTGTATTCTGAAACAGCGAGCTTGGAGGATATCTTCTTGCAATTAGTGCAGGAAGAAGAAACCGAAAGGCAAGCTCAGCCAGAGCTGGAGGGAGCTTTAGAAGCTGAATCTCAAAGCAGCCAAGAACCATCAGAGCAAGGAGGAGAAAACCATGCGTAACATTTGGACCATTGCTGAAAAAGAATTTAAGTCCATATTCCATAACGCCATTGCGTACGTTTTTGGCGTGGTGATGTTCCTCTCCCTCGGGATTTACTTCATGATCTTGCTGCAATATGGCATGCAGACACAAACCTATGTGCCAGATATGCGTGTGCTCTTAGATTGGGTTCTCTTCCCCATCTTTTTCTTCGGAGTCCCGGTGTTGACCATGCGCTCGATATCGGATGAAAACCGCACAGGCACGCTAGAATTGATCCTGACGGCTCCAGTTCGAGACGCTGAGCTCATCATAGGCAAGTGGTTAGGCATTTTTCTCTTCTTTCTCTGCAGTTTAGCGCTCACCCTGCTTTACCCCATCCTGCTTAACTTCTTTGTGGAGCCGGGGATTGATTTCTCTGCTTTGATTGCTGTTTATATCGGCTTGATTCTCGCCGTCGGCGCGATGACAGCGATCGGTGTGCTGATTTCTGCGCTCTTCAAAAACCCAATTGCCTCCCTGCTTGCATCATTAGGCGCAATATTGTTGATGTGGATCATTGCCTCACCAGCCAGCAATACTACAGGCTTCCTATCGGATTTGCTCAAATATCTCAGCTTGCCAGAGCATTATTATGGCTCTTTTTACTATGGCTCCGTGAGCCTTAGCTCTGTGATTTTCTTTATCAGTTTAACTATATTTGCACTATTCCTAGGGGCGCGTGTGATTGAATCGCGGAGGTGGAAATAATGAAAACCAATAAAACTAAATATTCCCAGATTGTGTTGATAATTGCTGCCATCGCAGCAGTTGCTTCTCTGGTGTTAACCATTATTTACTCGGGCTTCACTTTAGCGAGCCAAATCTGCTTAGGCGTGGGTGTGGTTGCCTTAGTGGTTTCTATTTTACTTGACCCCGAAGATATGCGCGCGTTTTTCTCCGGCAGGCAGGCAAAATATGGCACCAACATGCTGCTAAGCATCTTAGCAGTGCTTGCCATCCTTGTTGTGGTCAACCTCATTGGTTATCACAACGATATCCGCTGGGACCTGACCGCAGATAAAACCAACAGTCTGAGCCCAGAGACGCTCAATGTGCTCAAATCGTTGGATCAGCCTATCACAGCTCAAGCCTACTTCACCACCCTCACCTACAAAGAGAACGCCGAGACTTTGCTACGCAATTATAGTAATGCTGCGCGGGGCAAGTTCAGTTATGAGTTTATTGATCCTAATGAGAACCCGTTGGCAGCGAATGAAGCCGGCATTACACGTGATGGCAGTATCGTGCTCAAAGCCGGCGATGCCCAAGAGATCATCACCACAGTCAACGAACAGCAACTCACCTCTGCCCTCTTACGACTTCTCAGCCCCGAAGAAAAGGTGATTTACGTCCTCACCGGACATGGCGAGCCAACATTCGATGCTTACGAGGCCGCCAGTTATGCTTTTGCAGTAAGGGAACTTACGACAAAAAATTACACCATTAATGAGCTCAATTTACTTGCGACGAATACAATCCCTGAGGACGCCAAAGTGATCATTATCGCTGGTCCGCAAAAACCTTTGAGTGAAGATGAAGTTACGCTCTTAAAAGCGTTTGTTGAAAATGGCGGTGGACTGATTGTTATGCTCGAACCAACTGCGCTAACGCAATTTGGAGATTCTCCAGATCCCTTAGCTACATGGCTGGCTGATGAATGGAACATCCAATACGAAGATGATCTCATCATTGACCTGACCTCCCAGACCGGGACTTTAGCCGTGGTGGAGCGTTATGGTAACCATGCTATCACGACGAGCCTGACCGGAATGACCGCTGTTTTTCCTACCAGCCGAAGCTTGACCACTAAGACGGATAGTTCCATCACGCCAACAGCATTAGCATACACTTCTGCCAACGCTTGGGGAGAAACAGACATGGAAGCGCTGCTTAATAACTCAGCTACCTATGACACGGGTAGTGATCTTGCTGGTCCCTTAGCATTAGCCTTAGCTGTTGAAGATAGCAGCAGCGGAAGCCGCATCGTTGCTTTTGGTGATTCGGAATTTGCCAACAACGCTATGTATCAATACTATGGTAATGCAGATTTGTTCCTCAACTCCGTTGACTGGGTTGCCAAGCAAGATCAATTGATTAACCTGACAGCTAAATCCACTACCAAACGCACGCTTGTTACCCCGAATCAAGCCGTGCAAAATGCCATTCTCTTTGGTTCAGTGGCTGTTATTCCTCTTGCCATCGTCATCGCGGGTGTTGTGGTTGGCATTCAGCGGCGCAAGGAGATCTAAAATGGTCAAGAAAAGCACGCTCATCTTGCTCATCATAGCCGTCGGATTAGTGGTTGGCTATGTGTGGCTCCAAAATCAAGGCAACCTGGATTTTAGCAACCACTCCGATGAACCTACAGCTACATCCTTGCCGCACTTCATCCAACTGGAAACTTCGAATCTCGTCTTGCTTAAATTAACCAGACCTGAACAAGAAGATCTTATAATCAGTAAGTCTGCAGATGGAGGGTGGCAGATTAACATCCCCGGCGCCAGCGTTACGGAAGGGAACATTGCGCAAATTGTGGCGGAATTTAACGCTATCCAGGTTAAACAACAGCTCAACTTGGATTTAGACTTGACAACTTTGGGTTTGGATAACCCACAATATAGCTTCACACTCACTCAGGGCGATGGCACCCAGCATATTATCAAAATCGGCAGCGCAAACCCACTGAACACTGATTACTATGCGCAGCTTGATGCTGGCGCGCCAGTCCTGGTTTCTCAAGGTAGTATCGATAATATCGTTAGCATCATAGAAAGCGCTGCTACCCCGCCTACGCCCACACCAGCTCCAACGGAAACCGATGGGTAAGCTTATAGCCCACACACAAAAACCGCCCGGTTCTCGGGCGGTTTTTGTACACAAGTTCTTCTTTGCTTAGTGATTAACTTTATTATTTGAAGATTCAGGTTCTCGGCGAATCCATTCCTCATGGTCTTGAATATCACGGTCTAAGAATATGCGCCGCAATATGACGTCGTGACGCTCTTGTGGATCTTCTGGTAAAGGCCTGCCGTTGGCTTCTAAGCGTTTAAGAATCGTGATAGCTGTCATTCCGAGCGCTAACCAAAGCATTGACTTGGGTCCATCAAACAATGCAGCAAAAACGGGTAATAGAATAATGGTGAAAAGTGGTATAGCTGGAGACTTCAAGCGATTGCCAATTCCCAAACCAATCAAGAGAATCAACATCCCCAATGGGAAAAGAACGAAAAGTTCCCCTAAGAAAGGGCTCAGTCCTCTGCCACCCTGAAAATTCAAGTAAATAGGCCAGTTATGCCCAACCACAGCAGTCACGCCGACAACCATGGCTGCTTGTTGACTCAGACCGAGCTTTAGGCTTAGCCAGGTCGGCAGTGCCCCTTTGAATATATCGAAAATACCCACTGGAAAAACTGCCCATTTAGCCACATGCTCCCAAACCATCGAACCGCTGACGGTACCGCTGCCATACTCGCGCAAATCAATGCCTTTGATCCACTTTCCTGCTAAATAACCTGAGGGGATCGACCCTAGCAAGTAGGCGAAAAGTACCATGAAGATGAATGTCATGGCAGTCTTAAATACTAATGGATCGATAAACACAAACATCCTCCACTCAGTAGCTATTCGTATAGATACCCTACAGCCAGTAACCCGGGACCAGTGTGAGCACCCATCACTGGTGTGAAATCGTCAATGAGAATTTCTCTTCCTGGAAACTCAGCTAAGAGGGCTTCTCGCAAAGCTTCTGCACCTTCCAGATTATCCGCGTGTGTAACACCTAAGCGAAGTTTGCTATAGCCGTCGGTATATTTCTTGACGAGTGAAACTAAGGTCGGGACGATTTTATCCTTTCTGCGCAATACCGCTGCAGGGGCGGCAACACCTTCGTCATTTACCACAGAAAGGATGGGCATAATATGAAGTGAATTGCCCAGCAGCGAGGCAGCTTTTCCAATTCTGCCACCTTGGGCTAAATATTTTAATGTTTCCACCGCAGCAAAAAGACCAGTCTTGCGCCATTCAGTGTTGCAATATTCAACAACTTCTTCAAAAGGAACGCCATCTTTTAGTTTTTGAGCTGCTTCAATGCAAAGTAAACCCTGGGGTACAGCCACGCGCCTACAATCAATCACACCTATCTTAACGTCAGGATAATCAGTCATAAATATATTTGCTGCGTTTAAAGCTGCACTGTAATCTGAGCTCAAATTTTGCGACAAGGGAATGCACAGAATTTGCCGAATGCCTTTTTCCATGAGGCGTTTAAAAGCCTCGTAATACTCACCTACGGTGGGCGCTGCAGTTTTTACCTCCAACTGTTCGACACGCATTCTTTTATAAAGCTGGCCAGCATCAATCGTGACCTGATCCCGAAATTCTTCTCCATTGACGGATATTATCAAAGGAAGCACTTCAATTCCCAAATTTTCTGCAACATCTTTGGGGACCTGAGCAACACTTCCGGTAACCACCGCAGCTTCTCCAAACATTCTCTTTCCTCCACGAGTAATTATTTAAGCATTCAACTTAAAATTGCCTATCTAATTCTAACAAGAAAACACGCTTCGTAAGAAATAGTTCTAAAATGTAAATCAAGGTTGTACGATCCTTATATCAATCATTCAAACAGATAGCCCAACCCAAGAAGCCCGGGGCCGGTATGCGCACCCATGACGGGTGTGAATTCGTCGATCAGAATATTAATTAATGGAAAAGCTTCTTGAACTGCTTCTTTCAGCTCCTCTGCTCGTTCCAAAGCATCAGCATGCATCACAGCGAGCCGAATTTTCTGATAACCCTCAGTTCGTTTCTTAAGTTGGGAAACCAATGTGGGGATAATTTTGTTTTTCCCGCGCAATATCGCTGCTGGTGCAACGATACCTTCATCGTTAAGATAAACAATGGGTAAAATTCGCAGCGTGCTGCCAACATAAATTGCGACTTGCCCTATCCTTCCTCCCCGATTGAGATATTCTAAGGTATCCAGAGCAGCGATGAGGGAGGACTTCTGCCATGCGTTTTCCAGATATGTGAGCACATCTTCCATTGGTTGCCCGGCGTTGAGCCTCTCAGCTGCCTCAATTGTTAAGAGACCCTGGGGAACTGCCGCTCGACGGCTATCAAATACAAAAATTTTGCTTTCAGGAATTTCCGTTTTTACCAAATTTGCTGCGTTTTTTGCTGAACTATAATCAGCACTGAGTTTGCTGCTGAGTGTGACACACAATATTTCTTTTGCCCCACCTTCGATAGAATTTTTAAAAGCTTGATAGTATTGCCCGACAGTCGGAGCTGCTGTCTTTACTTCCATCTGGTTCAGTCGCATCCTCTGATAGAGTTCCCCAGGGGAAATGTCGATACCATCGTGATATTCTTTCCCATCAATGTAGATCAACAATGGAAGAATGTCTATTCCTAACGCCTCGGCAGTTACCTTTGGGACTTGTGCAGCGCTCCCGGTAATGACAGACACAGCATTATTATTCTGCATATCTATTCCTCTCGGTCGCAATTTGATTTTTTTGTGTGCCTCTTTACTTCCCTGAACCATAACAGCACTTTGCAATATTTCTGTTCGAGTACGTTACTCTTCGAGTTCTTTTTCGTCGATCGTTTCCAAGCTCAGCATTGAGCGTTTGTAAGTATACCCCAATGTAAACACAAAGCGGCTAAATGCAGTAAAAACACTCATACGGATGATCAATATACGTATGTATGATTATAAAAATATCGTTACGGACGGGTATTTCCTAGTGAAAAGCTCGAAATTTCAATAACCCCCTTTTCGAAAACAGGATAAAATAAATTGAAGCGGATTAAATAAAGGATGTAATCTTATGATTCTTAGTGAAGTAATCCAGATTGTAGAAGGTAAGCTGCTCACGCCGAATGCAAATCTCCAATTAGAAATTAAAGGTGGTTTTGCTGGTGATTTGATGAGCGATGTGTTAGCTTCAATCATGCCGGGGGCAGTGCTGATCACAGGTTTAAGCAACCCTCAAGTCGTGCGCACTGCCATCATCGCGGATGTGCGCGCAATTATCTTCGCCCGTGGAAAATCGCTATCACCGGAGACAATTCAACTGGCAATCGAAGAGAAAATTCCGGTTATCAGCTCGAAGCTTGGTCTGTACGAAATCAGCGGTCGGTTGATGCATGCAAACCTACCCAGTTTCGAGTCCGAAATGACGCACGCTTTTGATAGAGAATAATTCCGCCATGAGCTTAGATAACACCAACATCACCGATGCCGATGCAGCGAAAATCACGCGTGTCGAGGAGCTCGCTTACGAACTCACCGTCGATGATGTGATGAGTAAAAACTTGATTACGCTCACTCCAGAATTAACCATGCGAGATGCATTGGATATTTTCAGGAAAAACCGCATATCCGGTGCACCTGTAGCAGTGAACGGAGAGCTTCTTGGCATCCTATCAATAGAAGACATGATCCGCTCGCTGCGTGATGGGCGCATTGATCTAACCGTTGCAGATTATATGACCCGTAACGTCATCACTGCACGTAATACCGACCAACTCATCGAAGCCCTGAAACAATTTGTTAAAACTAAAGTCGGACGATTGCCCGTATTGGACGAAAACGGTAAGGTTGTGGGGATTCTAACGAAAGGCGATATATCCATAGGTTTGCTCAGAGCCCTACAACGCGATTATGAGACGGAGGAGTTAATTCGTTATCGCGCATCCCATTTATTTGAGGACATCGTCTCTGATCACACCACACTGATCCTGCGCTATTACGTGAAAAAGAATGACTTTACCCATGGCGGCGCAGCTTCGAATAACATCAAAAAGGCTTTACGCCGCTTAGGCGCTTCTCCACAGATTGCACGCCAATGCGGCATCGCTGCTTACGAAGCCGAGATGAATTTGATAATCCACACCAATAATGGTGGCGTTTTACGCGTTGAGATCGAGCAGGATAAAATTATCTTAGAAGCTTATGACGATGGACCTGGCATTCCAGATATCGAGCTTGCGATGCAGCCAGGTTATTCCACCGCCAGTGAAGAGGTACGCAGAATGGGCTTTGGTGCTGGAATGGGACTTTCCAACATCAGGCAGTGTGTTGATGAAATGCGCCTCACCTCCTCTCCTGAGCGAGGCACGAATTTATATATGACACTTTACTTGAAAACTCCGAAACACTCACCAAAAGATAAGGATTGAGCATGATTCTTCAAGATGTCATCGAGCACTTGCAGCTTAGAGTGCTAACCAGCTCCACCAACCTGAGCCATGTTCATGTTTACCAAGGTTATGTATCCGATATGCTCAGCTGCGTCGTGGCGGGTGCACCCAATGGCTGCGTATGGGTGACCTTGTTAGCCCACAGCAATATAGTCGCCGTTGCCACGCTCCTGGAAATCCCTGCCATTATTATCACCGAAGGCGCTCAGCCCGATGAAACCACACTAGAACGCGCTAACGAAAAAGAAATTGCTCTGCTCTCTACTCCTTCACCGAGCTTCGAGGTCGTTGGGCGACTTTGGCATATGGGAATTCGAGCGAATGACCGAATAAGTGACCTTATATGATTCGCTTTCGGGCTGATTTGCATGTTCATACGGTGCTATCCCCTTGCGCTGGGAGAGACATGCTGCCCGAGCAAATTGTCAAAGCCGCTCTTTTTCACGAAATCAACCTCATTGCTATCACCGACCACAATGCCAGCCAAAATGCAGCCACAGTCATAAGCGTGGCTGAAGAGCAGGGACTTTTAGCTTTGCCTGGAATGGAGTTGCAAACTACCGAGGAAATCCACTCTCTCTGCCTTTTTGATAGCCTTGAACAGCTCCAAACTTTACAAGAACTCGTTGACCGCCTTCTGCCCAATCGAACCAATAATGAAGCGGTATTTGGACCTCAAGTGATTGTCGACAGACACGGTGAGGTTTTAGCGCACGAAGAACGAATGCTCTTAGCCCCCGTACAGATTTCCATCCAAGAAGCTTGCAGCTTTGTAACCGATTTGGGCGGCTTATTCATCCCAGCCCACGTAAATCGC
Source organism: Candidatus Mesolinea sp. UBA5823 (assembly GCA_002417685.1). Classification (GTDB taxonomy): domain Bacteria; phylum Chloroflexota; class Anaerolineae; order Anaerolineales; family Anaerolineaceae; genus Mesolinea. Next base: position 446 of record DICP01000092.1, on the reverse strand, counting down.
GAAGCTTTTGGCTTACTCCCATGTTTAGGCAGCGTCCCACCAGATTTAGAGGTTGAGTTTCTGGAAATAACACGTAACGCGCAAAAAGATACACTCCTCCAGAAATATCCACAGCTGGAAGAATACCACCTACTCAAGAACGGCGATGTGCACTATCTTGAGGACTTCCTTGGGGAATTAGAGTTTTCTGCCCAAAACAGCAACCTGGCTGCCATCCGCGATGGTCTGATTTCCATTCTTTAGCATAGAAGGTTTTCTCGACCCTTTCGGAGGGTTGACCGCAATCCATTCCTGGATTAAACTGATTGAGATTATTTTCACAATGATTATTGTCTATTGCAGCGGTAAGGAGAATTTTAGTCTTTATGGAAAATATGAACACCCAAAATCCCCTCGAAAATCCACAGCAGAAGCGCATTATTGATGAAATCATTGCCCAAAATGCC
>DICP01000064.1:209-6758 GCA_002417685.1 Candidatus Mesolinea sp. UBA5823 | reverse complement strand
TACTCTTTTAGTCTATTTAAGGAAAATTATAGAAGCCAAATCCATATTTTCTAAAACTTGTAGAGGCTCTCTATGTATAAGATTTTGGAAACATAAAGTAAAGAGCTGCCCCTCCTAGAGCAGCTCTGCTTCCAGTGGTAGTTATATTCTCGGGCTGGCGATTACTCAGATTGTAAGGTTGCTGTGACGGTCATCTCTTTTCCATCGCGCAGGATGGTAAGCTCCACCTTCTGGCCAACTTCGGTCTTATTGAAGATGTAGGAGACGAGGTCTTCGTAGGTGCGCACAGGGTTGCCATCGATGGCAGTGATGACATCACCAAAGATGATGACCCCGCGATTGTAACGCGTGTATTGTTGCGTGGTCTCTTTCAGCCCAGCCAGGTCGGCTGCACCGCCAGGGGTAATGCGGGTGATCAGCACGCCATGCGTATTCGCGTCCAGACCCATCTCGGTGGCATAATTAGCCGTTAGGGTTATCCCGGAGAGGCCTAAGCTGGGATGTTGGTATCTACCATCTTTAATTAGCACTGGCACAATGCGCTTCACAATGTGAGAGGGGATGGCGAAAGCGATGCCGGCGTTCGCGTTCGTGGTGGACTGTATCGCGGAAGTAACCCCGATGACCTCCCCAGACGTATTGACCAGTACTCCCCCCGAATTACCGGGGTTCACGGCGGCATCTGTCTGGATAATATCCGGGATGGTATATGTGCTGGATGAGAAGGGGTTGGAGCTATCCACCGTCAGGGAGCGCGAGAGAGCGCTGACGATTCCTTGCGTCATCGGGCCGGCGAGGCCGTAGGGGTTGCCAATCGCGATCACCAGGTCACCTACTTTCACTGTCTGCGAATTGCCTAAACTCACTGGATGGAGCGTAAGTCCAGTGGGGTCAACTTTAATGACTGCCAAGTCACTTTGCACATCGGTGCCAACCACTTCAGCAGTAGTAGTTGTACCATCAGAAAACGTTACGGTAATGTTATAGGCGTTTTCCACTACGTTATTGTTGGTCACAATATGACCCTGGGTATCCCACACAAAGCCGGAGCCTTGCGAAGAAACAGCGCCAACATAAAACCCATAGTTATAAGTGCCTAAGACCTGGATATTTACCACCGATGGGTTGACGGTATCGTAAATGCTGCGGTAAATGCTTTGTACCTGCTCGATCACTGTGCCATCGGTGAGCAAACGCCCACTGGCGGTTTGAGTGGCATTGGCTGAGGGCGTGGCTGTTGCCGTTACCATTTGGGCAGCAACGTTAGACGGTAAAGTGTGCAGCAAGGCAGACGCACTAGCGATTAGGACCAAAACTATTAGAACGCTTAAAACAACATTTCTTTTTTTCATGGCATACACTTCCTTTCAAGAAGATTTTCTATCCTCTTTGAATGTAACGACATTTTAGGAAAGATTTATTTATTTTTTGTATATACATATCAGCCTTAGCTGAGAGAAGGCTATGAGAATGCTTAATTTTCGATGAGAAAGGAGAATGGCTGGGGCGCAGTACATTGGCGCTGCGCCCCATGTTCGGGATTTATTTATTGATCAGCGCCAGAAAGAGTTCGTAGCTGGGTGGCGGGGGAGGAGCTGCCTGCCCAGCCCAAAAGCCGTCGGAAAGTGTGTAGGCGCCGCCTATCAGTGCGCCCTCGTCCGGCTGGCCTATAGTGCCACCCAGGGCATAGCCGCCACCGTTGCTATCGTGTTTATTGCTATATTTATCAGTTTATACTTTTTAACAAGTCAGGGCAATAACTAAGTGATACGTTTTGACTCATACAATATTTTTACCATGTTCGGATCGCGATGATCAAAGAAGCTACTTGTGTTTGTGTCCAATGTGGCAATAGCAGCCATGTCTTCTTGGTTAAGTTCAAAGTCAAAAATATTGAAGTTCTCCTCCATCCGTTCAATGCGAACAGATTTTGGGATTGCAATAATACCGCGTTGAGTCAGCCAGCGCAGAATGATCTGTGCCACGGTTTTTTGATATTTTCCAGCAAGGGAAACGAGTAAATCATTGTGAAAAATGTCATTCTTGCCTTCTGCAAATGGTCCCCACGATTCTATTTGTACTCTATTTTCCTGTAAGAATTTCTGTGTTTCAATCTGCTGGTTGAAAGGATGAGTTTCAACCTGATTCACTGCCGGTGGCACGTCGTGATGAACAATCATGTCCATCACTCGGTCAGGATGAAAGTTGCTTAGTCCGATTGCTCGGATACGGCCTTCATTGTACAACTCTTCCATGGCTCGCCAGGCGCAGTGCACATCTCCATAAGGTTGGTGTATCAGATATAAATCCAAATAATTGAGCTGTAAGCGTTGCGTAGATCTTTCAAAGGCTTTTCGTGTACTCTCATATCCAGCATCTGTGATCCACAGCTTGGTAGTGATGAATAGTTCCTCTCTTGGTACTCCGCTCCGTAAGATAGCCCGACCTACCGCTTCTTCGTTACCATAAGAAGCTGCAGTATCAATTAGCCGGTAGCCTATTTGGATGGCGTCTACCACACAACGTTCACATTCTTCAAGATTTGTGATCTGGAATGTGCCAAATCCAAGTATGGGCATTTGTATCCCGTTGTTCAGTGTGACAGTTTGCATCATGTTCTCCTATGTCTATATATACTCAATGCTGTCATTGTAATTGTTATTACCGAATAGAATTGAAGAATTATGCAAGATGATTGGATGATTCTGCATCATTTCTCATTAGCCAAAGAAATCGAATTATTAAAGGGATAAAATATAAAAAAACGGTAAAGAGCATATTTACAAATCGCCTTGATTCAATTTTCTCGAACAAATTCTTTTTCTAAACTAAGCTGTCAGAGGGACTTGTGCCATTAAAGTATAAGGTGATTTGGGATTGTAATTGGATTATTCTGCATGGCCTTTTTAAAGCGGATTATGACATGCTTACTAAAATTTATTTTACAAAGCAATCTTATAGAAATACATAGAAAAGAGATTACGAAATGGATAAGGAAAAATTCCAATACCTGGAAAGCAAAGAAGACACAATCCCTCTGACTAGACGAAATCGGGCGTCACGAGAGATCGAGCGTAAGTTGGATAATCAAAGAGAGCTTATTTGGCGGATCACACAGGCTATTCAGCAAGATGGTGTTATTCAGGTGTTGGAAGGAGTTTTTCTGGCACGTGCCTCATCACTCTTGGGATTGAATCACCATTTGATGACGCCGTCCTTCTGTATGATTGTGCAGGGAAGCAAGGAATTTTTACTGGGTGATAGCCGCTACTACTACGACCCTAATCATTACCTAATTACCGCTCTTGAACTACCATCCATTAGCCAGATCCTAGAAGCGACACCAGAACGACCTTACATCAGCCTTCGCATCAACCTAGACTCTTCTTTAGTAGAATCTGTTATCGAGGAGGTTGGATTGAGTTCCCAATTAAACAATACGGACATTCGGGCTATGGATGTTGGCATATTGGATGTGAATTTGCAAGATGCTGTATTGCGCTTGGTTCGGCTGATCGATAATCCGGCTGAAGCTCCTTATTTAGAAAAGTTGATAAAAAAAGAAATAGTTTATCGACTTTTGATAGGGCAGCAGGGAGCCCGTCTTCGGTACTTAGCTGCGCAAGGTACCTATACCCCACATATTGCTAAAGTAGTTGATCGAATTCGGCAGAATTTCGACCAGCCGCTGAATTTCGAAGACATGGCGTACGAGCTGGGGATGAGTGTTTCGGGTCTATATCACTCATTCAAAGCTGTTACTGCCCTGAGTCCATTACAATTCCAGAAGCAATTGCGACTTCAGGAAGCGCGCCGATTGATGTTGAGTGAGGGTTTGGATGCAGCCAGTGCAGCTTATCGCGTTGGGTACCACGATCCCGCATATTTTAATCGGGTATATAAGAGTGTATTCGGATTACCACCCATTCGGCATATAAAGCAACTGCGGGAAGAGGTTTCCTCCAACGCGGTATAATTTTCAATATGCCAACAAAATAAGGTTACTGTTTCAAAAGTCCATAGGCTTAGGGATCCGATTTGACATTAGATGAAGATTAGTGCATTATCTGAGTGTCACTGCTCTGCGAAAGCATCAGGCTAAGTCCACTTAGGTGTCCACCATGAATAGGAGTAGCAATCCTTTCATGGTGATGATAAATCGCCCGTTTATCGGGCGACTTGCTTTAAAGTTAGCCTTCAATTTGATTTTATATGTGCATAGAACATTATCTAGAAAGAAAAAACCGTCTTGTTTTAGTAAATTCATCTAAGCATTCCAAGCTGATTTGACGAGAAGTAAAAATCCGATTAATATCATCCCAATGGAAGACCCCTCCAAGAAAGAGAACAAATTCCAACGTTTCTGGAAGAATTTCACAACCGAAATCCGCTGGCTTCTGCCCGGAACGGGCTATAAGCGCTGGATTTTGCTGACTATCCTGGGCGCCATGCTGCTCGGGCTCGGCTTAGCCGTGATTGAGCTGGAATATTACCGCACCGTTACCAACCCTACGATGGTGCCAATTTTAGCCTTCCTTTCGCTGCGCTGGTTGGATCGACCGGTGCGCTTTATTATTTTTGGGGGCATTGGGGTCCTATTAATCCTCGTGGGAATTTGGGGTGCCAATCATGCGCTGCTCAAGCCTTTCGAAAAGTCTGGTAAGCCATTACTGGATACGATTCAGTCTTACCGCCGGCGGGAACGCGGCATCAACGTGGTAGTGATTGGCGGCGGGCATGGCCAAGCGACGCTGCTACGGGGTCTCAAGGAATTTACGCATAATATTACAGCGATTGTTACCGTTGCCGATAGCGGCGGCTCTTCGGGGGATTTGCGCCGGGATTTTGGCGTCTTGCCGCCGGGTGATATTCGCAATTGCTTGGCTGCTCTAAGCAGTGACGAAGCTTTGCTTTCGCAAGTTTTTCAGTACCGCTTTAAATCCGGCACCGGCTTGGAAGGTCACTCCTTAGGGAATCTGCTGATCACAGCGCTTGGAGAGATTACCGGTAGTTTCGAGGATGCCGTGATGGAATCTGGCAAAGTTTTGGCGATCTACGGGCAAGTGCTGCCATCCACACTAACTAATGTGCAACTGGTGGGCGAGCTGGAAGACCCAGAGACGGGAGAGATTCGGCGGATTGTTGGCGAATCCGAGCTGACCAATACGCCTGGGCGGATTCATCGGGTTTGGCTGGATCCAGCTAATACGCCGGCTTATCCTCCAGCAATCTCTGCCATCCTCAATGCTGACCTTATCCTCATTGGTCCAGGGAGCTTGTTTACTAGTTTGCTGCCAAATTTGTTGGTAGGCGGCTTGGCTGATGCAATTCAATCCAGCCGTGCTGAGAAGTACTTCATCTGTAATGTCGCCACAGAGCGCGGTGAAACCGAAGGCTTTAATGCATCTGACCATCTCAAGGTAATCGAGCAGCATTTAGGTCGGGATTTATTCGATTTGGTTATCTGCAATCGGAATTTTCGGGGTCAGTTAGGAGCTAACGCCGAGTGGGTGGTGGCAGATATGGTGCTGCACGAGAATTACAAAGTATATGAAGCCGATTTGATCGACGAGACGTACCCATGGCGGCATGACTCACAAAAGTTAGCTAAAGTAATCATCAATTTGTTTGAGGAACGCACGGGTCCACTACTCTAAGCGAGTAACCCCAGTGGTGATCTTAAATCTTTTTTTACCTCACTCGGTTCCCATAAGACTGGCTGCGCACTCAGGAGGCCGGTAGGTCAAGTGAATGATGGAAATCAGTGAGAATTAGGCATTTATAAATCCTCAAAGTACTTTTCTAAGCATTCTCATAGTCTAAAAATTGAAAAATCACAATGCGGCGTGGTAAAATATAGCCAGTTGATCAACAATATTTCCATGGAGGTAAATATATGAAAACAAAAGTAGGTATTAATGGTTTCGGCCGCATTGGTCGTCAGGTATTGAAAGCCATCATGGAGCGTGCTGGCGATGATTTGGAAGTTGTCGCTATAAACGATCTATTTGATGCTCAAACCAATGCGCATTTGTTTAAATACGACTCTAACTATGGTATCTTCCCCGGTTCCGTAGAAGTCGTCGATGGTAATCTGGTCATTGATGGCCGTACCATCAAAGTTTTTGCCGAAAAAGATCCTGGCAATCTCCCTTGGAAGGACCTTGGCGTCGAGGTTGTGATTGAATCCACGGGCATCTTTACCAACGCCCGCTCTGCCGATGGCAAGATTGGTGCTGATGCACATATCCTGCGCGGTGGTGCCAATAAGGTCATCATTTCCGCGCCCGCCAAAGGCGAAGACATCACCATTGTGTTAGGTGTCAATGAAGATAAATATGACCCCAAGGTTCATCATATTATCTCGAATGCTTCCTGCACGACCAACTGCTTAGCCCCGGCTGCCAAGATTGTGCACGATAAATTCCACATTCAGAACGCAGTCATGACAACCATTCACTCCTATACCAACGATCAGGTCATTTTGGATCAGGGCCACAAGAAAGAAATGCGCCGCTCTCGCGCTGCCGGTCTGAACATCATCCCCAC
>DICP01000064.1:0-175 GCA_002417685.1 Candidatus Mesolinea sp. UBA5823 | reverse complement strand
TGGTTATTCCGGAACTGAAGGGCAAATTTGACGGCTTCTCCTTGCGCGTCCCGACTCCGACCGTCTCCATCGTGGATTTCGTCGCTACGGTTGAAATCCCCACCACCAAGGAAGAGCTGAATGCTGCCTTTGTTGAAGCTGCTAATGGAAAGCTCCAGGGCATCTTAGGCGTCAC
>DICP01000074.1:282-9631 GCA_002417685.1 Candidatus Mesolinea sp. UBA5823 | reverse complement strand
CGGGCGGTCAAGCTCAAAAAGGAACACAGCACTATCTTCGTTAACCGCTTGGAGTGTTAGGGGTATCACATAAGAAATTTCACTCAGAGGCAAATCTGCCAAGGGCGGGAACGACGTGGCTGTAAAAAGCGGAGCCGTCGGGGTGAAAACGGAGGAGCCTAACGGCGCTTCCAAAGTTAGCGGCGTGGACGAAGGCAACTGCGCTGATGTATTAGTCGGGCTCCATGTGGAAACAGTTGCCGGCGCAACTTGGCAGCCTGCCAGGAGCCCAACGAGGAAGGCAAGCATGAAAATCTTGCCGGCTGTGGAAAACGAGCGCTGAAAATCAGCAGAAGGCTTGCGCATTTTAACCTCAAGAAAGAGTATAACCCCACGCCATAAAACTGGAAATTGCCGCCTTAGTACCAAGTAACATTTTCTTTTGACCTAACGAAACTATCCCATAGGATTGTAAAGGCAGCAGCATATTTTGCTTGACGCCACAACCCAAACTGATACAATATCCTTCGCCGGAAGACCATCCGGTAAATTCACAGGGCGAGGGTAACCTCGGGTGAGGTGAGAGGCGCCCGAAAGGAATGAAAATGGCAAAAGAAGAAGTTTTAATCAATGCTGAAAAGCGAAACGTAGTCGGCAAGCAGGTAAAAGCCCTGCGCCGTCAGGGCATACTCCCTGGCGTCATATATGGACGGCACATCGAAGCTTTCCCCATCCAAATGGATGCCCACAATGCAGCGCTCATCTTGGATAAGCTCACAGCCTCCAGCCTAATCACCCTCGACGTAGACGGTGAAAAGTTCAGCGTCCTAATGCGCGACCGCCAACGCGATGTTATTTTTGGGGATTTGCTTCATGTAGATTTCTTGGTCGTCTCGCTCACCGAGAAGCTGCGCGCAACGGTCGAATTGAAATTGGTTGGCGAAGCACCAGTTGCGGATAACCCAGAAGTGGTGGTTACCCAGGTACTAAATGCTATTGAGATCGAAGCTTTTCCACAGGATCTCCCTGAAGTCATCGAAGTGGACATTTCCACACTAGAAACCGTTGATGATGAAATCACCGTCGCAGACCTGGACCTGGGCGAAGACATCGCGATTTTAACCGACCCAGATGAAACTATTGTCTCGGTGGGCTATGTAGCTCAGGAAGAGGTTACTGAGGAAGAGAAAGCTGAAGCCGTAGAACCGGAAGTGGTTGAACGAGGCAAGAAAGAAGAGGAGGAAGAAGAAGCAGCTTAACGTTGCTGTTCCAATCCATAAGCCTACACACGAGCTGGCAGCCGAGCGAAATGGCATATAATCGGTCACTTGCGACAAAATAAAGGAAATATTAGCCTTGGAACATTTCGACATGATAGAAACTGTTGATTCATGGCACCTTGCTTAAACTTTAGATCGCTATTGTGAAAATATACCGAAAAAGATGCCGGTTCTGGTGGAAGTCAATAGCGGTCACGAATCAAGCAAAACCAGCGTCCTGCCGGAGGCAGTGGATGAACTGGTCATTCAGATGAGCAAATTAAAGTATTTATGCGTAGAAGGCTTAATGACGATGGAGCCGCGCTTTGGTGATCCAGAGGAAAGCCGACCTTATTTCAAAGCAATACGTAAGGTTTTCGAACGCATTGCTGCCAGGAATTTGCCCAATATGACAATGCGATTTTTATCGATGGGCATGAGCAACAATTATTAAATCGCCATTGAAGAGGGCGCAAATATTGTCCGAATTGGCACCAGGTTATTTGGGGAGCATTAAGGAGAGGATGAAAAGATGAAATACGTATTTGGTCCAGTACCTTCACGTCGATTGGGACAATCATTGGGAATTGACCCTGTCCCACTCAAGACATGCAACTGGAATTGCGTGTACTGCCAGCTTGGCCGCACTCGGCCATTGACCAATGAACGTAAGGATTTTTACTCGCCCGAAGAAATAATCGGTCAGGTGAAAGAAGCCCTGGAAGCTCATAAACCAGGAGATATTGATTGGGTTACTTTTATTGGTTCTGGTGAGACGACCTTGCATGCCAGCCTTGGTGTAATGATCCGAGAGGTAAAAGCCCTGACGACGCTTCCGGTGGCGGTCATCACGAATGGTTCATTATTATATTTACCTGAGGTTCGTCAGGAGTTGGCGGCGGCGGATGCAGTATTGCCAACGTTAGATGCAGGAAATGCAAAGCTCTACCGCAAGATCAACCGCCCACATCCCGCGATCACCTTCAATCGCATCATGGATGGTCTAATTTCTTTCCGTGAGCAATATCAAGGCAAATTGTGGATCGAGGTAATGTTAGTGAGAGGTCTGAATGATACTGAGCAAGCGCTCAAAGAAATCGCTGCAAAGCTTAAGCATATTCAACCTGACGAAATACATATCGTCCAGCCAACCCGTCCTCCCGTAGAGCCATGGGTGCAGCCCCCAGACGAGGAGGGATTGTTACGCGCCCAAGCCATTCTCGGCGCTAATGCCATGGTGATACCCCCCGCCGATGGGACTTTCGACCTCAGTGGGACTGAATCGTTGGAGGAGGCGATCGTCGGGATCATTACCCGCCACCCTATGCGCCAGGAGGAGCTAGAACGGACCCTGAATCACTGGTCGCCAGGGCAAGTGAGCCAGGTGCTGGCAAAATTGGCAGCCAGTGGGCGAACGCAGGTGGTGGAGCGCTATGGGATGCGCTTCTGGAGTGCAGCGCCAGCGTTCTATCCCAATGAAACCCACAACCATGCTGTCGATCCGGAAAGACCTGTTCATCAATAAAACCTTGAGCCCGAACACTCGGAAATGATTGTATGAGCGAGAACTTGTTTACATACAGTAAACGTTTCATACCCTTTATTTTTCTGACTGGCGCCTCCATTGCTGGAGGGATCGACGCTGACATGATCCTGCGGACTGAACCCTTTTCCGTATTCATGCGTATATCGGGTTTCGCTGTTATGGTACTGGCACACTTTCCGCTTAAAAAAACAGGAAAGTTGCTCGAACTATTGGAACAGTCTAAATTGGCAAAGTCTGAAGGGTTGGGGATGCACAAACCGATTGATCACGAAAGATCTTTATCAATGTGCAAGACACCCTCACCATTTAGGGTTAGGCATTTTTATGACCTCTCTTGGCCTGCTTATTGGGTATCCGTGCGCTTTCCTGATCATTACCATTATCCAGTGGTCGTGGATTCTTGGGTTCCTATTCTTAGTGGAAGAGCCAGAATTGGCGGAAAAGTTTGGCGCGGAATACACAGCCTATTGCCAACACGTTCCTACGCTCATCCCCAAACCGTTATGTGTTCTCCGGGTTCTCACCAAACCCATTGATTTAACAAAAGATGAATCTGGGACATTGGCGTGAATAGAAGAAGGGTTGACTACAGGGAAACAATTGTAGCGAAGGTCAAAGGCGAACGAGGATCAAGCCCTGCTCCAAATAAGTTATTCGCTATGTTATTAAATCATTGAAGGAAACTACAGCAATGCAACGAGAACTAAAATCACTGAGCGACCTTGTGACCGGAACACATGCTTTAATCCATCATTTCTCGGGCGGAAAGGAGTTTAAAAATCGCTTGCTTGTCTTGGGATTCACCATCGGCGCCGAAGTGGTCGTACGGCAAAATTTAGGAAGTGGACCAATCATCGTTGCAGTTAAAGATTCGCTTGTCGCTCTGGGCCGAGGTGAAGCAAAAAAGGTGGTGGCTGAGGTGTTGAATAAGGATTGAGCCGTGACCGAACTAAAACAAAATTCTTCAGCCCACCCTCGTAATTCCATTACCGTTGCGTTAGCAGGCCAACCCAACGTAGGAAAATCCACTGTATTTAATATGCTTACAGGGCTAAACCAACATGTAGGAAATTGGCCAGGAAAAACCGTTGAATTTAAAACAGGAGAGCTGGTTCTTAACGAGACATTGATTCATCTTGTAGACTTGCCGGGTACTTACAGCCTAACGGCAAACTCCGAGGAAGAACGTATCGCCCGCGATTTCATTATTCGTGAGAAGCCTGATGTTGTGATTGCTATTGTGAACGCAGCATTACTTGAGCGCAACCTCTATCTGGTTGCAGAATTGTTAGCTCTTGATGTGCCAATCGTATTGGGGTTGAATATGATCGACGTGGCCAATCAGCAAGGACTCCGCGTAGAAGTGAATGTGTTGGAAGCGGCATTGAGAGTGCCAGTGGTACCGATCATTGCATCTAAAAATCAGGGCTTAATGGAGTTGATTGAGGCAGCACAAAATCTAGCGGAAAGCCAAGTCCCTCTAGCGCCCAACCGCCCCGATATCCGTCCTGAACACCGCCCTGTGCTGGAGGAAATCCGCACCTTGATCACGGGCCAAGTTCCACAACCTTACCATGAAGATTGGGTGGCGCTCAAACTATTGGAAGGCGACAGCGAGGTCATGGAAATGGTGGAAAGAGCAGCGCCAAAGGCTTGGCCTCGTATCCAGACCTTATTATCGCAGCATGAGGATGCCATCCTCGACATAACAGGAGGTCGATATGAGTGGATTGCCCGTATGGTGCGTGCCGCTGTCGTTCGGCCGCGACCGGGGCTAATCGTTTTAACCGATCGTTTGGATCGAATTGCTACCCATCCATTTTGGGGATTGGTTCTGCTCTTGGGCATATTGGGCATGGTATTCTGGTTGACTTACCATGCTGCAATGCCGATTGTGGAATGGTTGGACTCTGCGATCTTTATTCCATTGGCAAATGTGGTTAGCATTGCGCTGGCAAATGCGCCGCTGTGGTTTTCTAGTCTGGTTGTAGATGGGCTGATAGGTGGGGTAGGAACCGTATTGACCTTTCTGCCAATTTTGATCGTATTTTTTTCCGCGTTGGGAATTTTGGAAGACACAGGTTACCTGGCTAGAGCTGCCTATGTGATGGATCGCTTTATGCATTGGATGGGATTGCATGGACGCTCTTTTCTACCATTATTTTTGGGATTTGGCTGTAATATACCTGCGGTAATGGGAACACGAATTATTGAAGATCGTCGCGCTCGACTGCTTACGATTTTACTGGTGCCGCTCGTGCCTTGCACAGCCCGATTGGCTGTTGTTTCATTTCTGACGCCTGCGTTTTTCGGAACCGGAGCAGCACTGGTTACATGGTTATTGGTAATTGGTAACCTGACCCTCCTGGTCTTGGTTGGTATTGCAATCAACCGGCTTTTATTTAAAGGAGCTCATACTGCCTTCATCATGGAAATCCCGCTTTATCATGTACCAAATGCCCGCACGATTGGTCTGTATGTATGGCAAAACATACTTGCATTTTTGAAAAAAGCAGGCGTACTCATTGTGCTCATTTCTACAATTGTTTGGGCGTTTTCCTGGCTTCCCGATGGAAACGTAAATAACAGCGTGCTGGCTGGGTTAGGGCGTTGGTTAGAACCGCTTGGCCGCCTGATGGGACTGAATGATTGGCGTCTCATTGTAGCCCTACTGACCAGTTTTGTTGCAAAGGAGAATACCATCGCTACCCTGGGTGTTCTATATGGAATGGGCGAACAATCCATTGGACTGGCTGCCAGGGTTGGGGCAACACTGACTCCGGCTGCCGGCTTATCTTTTCTGGTGGTACAGATGTTATTCGTTCCTTGTGTGGCAACCATAGCTGTAATTAAACAAGAAACAGCTTCTTGGAAATGGACAGCATTTAGCGTGGTATTGTTATTGGCGATTTCGTTGATTGTAAGTGTGGGCGTTTATCAGCTAGCTGCTTTATTAAATTGGGGGATGTGAAATGTTGAGAGATCTTCTCCGCTTGCTTGCAGAAAGTGATTGCATACACAGTGTCTCGACACTAGCTCGTGATCTTCATGTCAGCGAAGAGTTGGTGCAATTAATGATCGCGGAATTAACGCTTCAGGGTTACTTGCAACCCGTAAAAAACAACTGTGACTACCAATGTAGCTCCTGTCCGGCAAGAAAGATGTGCGCTTCAAGGAACACTGATAAAATATGGACAGTCACGCAAAAAGGACACCGCCTGATTAATCTAATAAACGTAAAAAATCCTGGGTAATTTTTGCGGTTGCGCCCCATATCTTTTCCCCATCATAAAGCTTATAGTAGCTAACTTCATAAGGCTTACCTTCAAAAACGATTGTGGAGTTGTAATAATTACTCGGATCCGCCAACCAGCTTAAGGGCACTGTAAAAACCCGTGCCACCTCACCGTCAAATATCTGTATGGGGTAGGGCCATGGGATCTTACCCACAACAGGGGTAACCACAAAACCCGTAATCAAACCGATGGGCTGCATCGTTCCCAGTACTTGTACATCCTGGGGGTGAATGCCCACCTCTTCCCAAGCTTCACGCAAGGCTGTGGCGGTCAGGTCCGCGTCGCCTGGCTCCCAGCCCCCACCCGGAAAAGACACTTGCCCGCCATGGTTCATCAACCCATCGACGCGGCGTGTATAAAGCAAATGCCATTCATTATCACGGAATAAAAGCGGTAGAAGCACGGCTGCAGGCTTCTTCTCCCGAAATGTCGTTCCGTTTTCGAATTCATACTCCCCCTTGGGGGTATTTTGTAACTCAGCCAAGCGTTGGTCAAGGTTATCGGGCAGGTTTAGGGTGTTAGTCATGCAGCATCTTCCTCTGTTCCGGCAAAGAGGTCCTCAAGGACCTGCGTCACGGAACGCCCAAAGATGAGATACCCAGTATGCGCCACCATCCGATCCGTGGGGCGCAAGCGTTCCCAATCTGTCTTGTAGTAACGCATAAAGATTTCGCAAACTTCCACGCAGGCAAAGTGCGCGTGCTTAAGCGCTTGCAAACAGCGCGAAACCTGATTGACCGTTGGAACGAGCATACCTAAATAACCGCCACCCTTCAAGCTTTGCTTCGCTAAAGCGATATAGTCAAAAGCGTTGGGTATATCCATAAAAGCGGCATCCAGATCCCGTTCAGAGAAACCCTCAGCGGCGTCACTGAGTTTAAATTCCACACGCTCGGCTAAACCAACTTTCGTTAGGTTTTTTATTGCCAAGTTTTGCGCCGCTGGATTGCGTTCGTACGTAATTACCTTGCCATTCTCCCCGACCATATAAGCAAAGGCAGTGGTCAAGCCGCCAGAGCCGGTACCAATTTCTAACACCTGGCTGCCTGGTCCAATCCCCATGACCATCAGGATATATCCAATGTCCTTTGGGTAAAGGATTTGCGTGGTACGCTTGGTCTCGCGGACGAGATCTGCCAATCCAGGCTGAAACACGTAAAAAGGCTGCCCCGTGTGGGATTTCAACATGCTACCCCAGGGTTGACCAATGATGTCATCATGCTGAATAACTCCACGATGCGTTTGCAGCACCGCTCCAGCTTCCAGCCGCACTAAATGACTGCGGAAACCACTGCCCTGCAACTGCACCAAGTCCCCTGCTTGGGCAGAAACACTCATGCCGCCTCCCCGATCTGGCTAACCCAATGACCGACGAAAAGGAAAATCAAGCTGCCAATCAATGCCAAACCAAAGTTCAGCCCCCCGACTAATAAAAATTTGACGCCCCAGGCGCCAGCTGCCCAATTCCCTAACCAGAAACCCGCCCAGCTTAGGCCAAGATACAGCAGAAGCCTCCAAAACCCGCCATCCCGCCATAAATGAAAGAGAGCCCCCAAAAGCGTTGCCATAAGCCAGCCAAAAAGTATTGTTACGATGTTCATATGTTCCCTTTATTGGTAATGCATCCTCGCGTCCACCTCAAGCAAAGTGTTCAACCTGCCCTGAAGGTGCTATGCATATAATCCACAGAAAAATTTTCACAACGGTCACAATCATAACATCTTTTTTCCAAGGCACAGTCTGCCCAGACGTTTCAAACTTTCACAGCGTGTTACTTTACATTAATTAGAGCAAAGACGCCGCGCTTTCCTTTCTACCCACAGTGGGTATAATTCTGGCACAAGAGGAGCGACAATGTTTTGCGATACCCACTGTCATATCGATTTTGAAGACTACGACGCAGACCGTTCAGCGATGCTCGAGCGTGCCAAACAAGCTAACCTGTGCTTCCTGATTAACCCGGGAATTGACTTGGCTTCTTCTAATGCAGCAATGAGTCTCTCCCAAGAGTACCCTGGGTTTATTTTCGCCGCTGTTGGCATTCATCCGAATTACGTCAGCAGCATGGCTATGGGAGATTTCAAGCGCCTTTCGGATTTGGCACACACACAAGCTTTGGTTGCCATCGGCGAAATCGGGCTGGATTACTATCGGGAGTATTCGGAACCTGCGCAGCAGCGCGAAGCCTTCTTAGCCCAGTTAGACTTGGCTGCCCAATGCGAGCTGCCGGTTATCATTCATAACCGTGAGGCATCGCGAGACCTCGTCCCTATCCTTCGCGATTGGCAGCGTGGCTTGCCCGTTAGCAGCCGCCTCAAGCAATTCCCCGGTGTGCTGCACGCCTATAGCGGCAGCTTAGATGAAGCCTTGGAGCTAGCTGAATTGAATTTTACTTTCGGTCTTGGCGGACCGGTAACCTATCATAACGGCGCAGAACGGCGCGCAGTGGCGGCTGGCTTGCCTTTGGAAGTAATCTTACTGGAAACCGACGCTCCCTTCCTCACGCCTCACCCGCACCGCGGGAAGCGCAATGAACCTGCTTACATCCCCCTGATTGCGGCTGAAATCGCCCGCCTGCATCAGCGCACCCCTGAAGAAATTGGCGTTATTACTACCCAAAATGCCATCCGACTCTTCAATTTAAATGCGGATATTCCTTGTGAACTTTAGCCTCCGCTACTGTTCACGATTTACTGCTTTATCTTATACATCGGTACGAAAGTTTGCGTTTCCATCGGCGGGCGGATGTAGTTGTCATCCCGCTGCCTTGGCGGCAGCTCAATCGGCTCCGGGGTCAGGTCTTCGTAAGGAATCATCGAAAGTAGGTGGCTGATGCAGCTCAGCCGGGCTAACTTTTTATCGTCGGAGTTGACCACATACCACGGTGACAGCTTGGTATCCGTATAGCGGAACATCTCATCCTTGGCTTTGGAGTATTCCACCCATTTTGTCCGGGAAGCCATATCCATTGGGCTGAGCTTCCAACGGCGAGTGATATCATCGATGCGCGCTCGGAAGCGTCGTTCCTGCTCTTCATCGCTGACGGAGAACCAGTACTTAATCAGGATAATCCCCGAACGGATGAGCATGGCTTCGAATTCTGGCACTGAGCGGAAAAATTCGCGCACTTCATCCTCCGTGCAAAAGCCCATCACCCGCTCCACACCGGCGCGGTTGTACCAGCTGCGATCAAAAAGCACCATTTCCCCCGCAGCCGGCAGATGCTGCACGTAGCGTTGGAAGTACCATTGTGTCTTTTCCCGCTCGGT
>DICP01000074.1:0-238 GCA_002417685.1 Candidatus Mesolinea sp. UBA5823 | reverse complement strand
GTGCCCCCTTTACCAGCAGCGTCCCTACCTTCGAAGAGAACCACCACTTTTAAGCCCTTCTCCTTAATCCAAGCTTGCAGTTTGATCAACTCTACCTGCAGTTTTTGCAGCTCAGCTTCGTATTGCTTATTGGTCAGGGTTGATTTCGGTTTCCTCGCCTGTTCCGCAACGACAGTTTTTGCTTTACTAGCTTTGTTTTTTGCCTTGGATTTGTTTTCATCTTTAGCCATATTGCCCT
>DICP01000002.1:14163-15016 GCA_002417685.1 Candidatus Mesolinea sp. UBA5823 | reverse complement strand
GGACTGAAGGAAAGTGAGCTGCCCGCTCTGCTGGATATTGCTCAGCGCATCACCCAAGCCCATGGGCAGCGGTTGATTTGGTATACACCAACTCAATACTGTGCTTTCAACCCCATGCAATTGAGCTTAGGCATCAAGGGATGCACTGCAGCTTACTACAACATGTGCGTGGAGTCGGATGGTCAAGTCATTCCCTGCCAATCGTACTATCAGGCGCTGGGGCATATTTTGAATGACAGTTGGGATTCCATTTGGAATCATCCTCTTTCGCGCCGGCTAAGGGAGCGTCAGGATATCCCGGAGGGCTGCCGGCATTGCGATTTTCTGGTCGAGTGCGGCGGAGGCTGCCCCTTAGCCAGAGAGCATCAAAGTGTATCGCCGATACTTACAGAAGTGCTGAGAGGTGATCCATGAACCGTTTTTTTAAAGAACTTTTTTCAAACCTACCTAAAGAACAACCGCTCTCGGCGGGTTTATATACATACCACACACCTCCTGAGGCTCCGGAGCAATTTCGGCTGCATTTGCGCATCGAGCCGAACGGTGACGGCGTGCTGATTATCAACGCATCCACTGTGCTGCATTTAAATCAGACTGGGACAGAGTTTGCTTATTATTTGATGCAGGGTAAATCAGAACAAGAAATCATTAATTTGGCGACCAAGCGCTTCAATGCTGATCGCGATACCATCGCCAATGATTTGGCTGCTTTTCACCAACTCTTGAAAGATATTATTCGGCAGCCGGACCAAGTGCCCGAGGCTTTCTACGGGCTTGAAATTTCTACGGAGTTAAAAGACATTTCTGCGCCTTATCAGCTGCATTGCTGCTTGACTCTGCGAAAAGAAACTTT
>DICP01000002.1:13396-14083 GCA_002417685.1 Candidatus Mesolinea sp. UBA5823 | reverse complement strand
GGGAAGACCTCATTGATCTGCTGCTTTACTGTGAGGAATTAGGCTTGGTGACAGGTTTGGTAAGCTCCTGCCGAAAAATGCAATCCCCTGATTATCTGAATGCGATACTCACCAGCGGGCTTGATCATCTAATGGTACCGATCGATCCCACGGATGTTATGCAAAATGAAGCCGTTGAAAAAATCTTGTCGAATGACCTTTATACCTGCATTGGCTTGGTCATCACCGCAGAGATGGATTTTCGTTCATTAATCGACGCCTATATTGCGAAAGGTACCAATGCCTTCTCTTTACTTCCAGCGGATGAAGCTGCTTTCCAAACTTATCTGCGCGCCTCAGATTATGTTGAGCAAGCCGGCAGCACCTTGGTGATGGATCTGCCTTTTCCAACTGAGATGCAACAGTTAGTGGCATTGCGCAATCAGATATTCCTGAGCAAGCCGGAAAGAGAATTTATACAGCTCGTCGTCGCTCCGAATGGAGAGCTAATTTCTCCTGCGCCTTTTAACACACAATTGGGTAATATCTTAACTGAAAAATGGGAGGTACTATGGAACCGAAGATACCAAAAATAGATCTAAGTATTGAAACTTGGCACAAGCGCTTTATCGTGCAAGCTGGTTGGACGCAAACACTCAGGAACTACCTGCTTTCGAAGGTTAACTGCATGGTAGGGGAAAAAGTGCT
>DICP01000002.1:5269-13338 GCA_002417685.1 Candidatus Mesolinea sp. UBA5823 | reverse complement strand
TGCAAATATGCCTTATCTTCAAATCGGGAGGGATTGGTTATTTGCGGTGATGGTTCAAAACTACCTCTTGAAAATAACAGTTTCGATTTGTCCATTTGTCATTACTTGCTGATGTGGCAAAAAGATCCTTTGGCTCTTTTGCATGAGATGAAAAGGGTGACCAAACCAGGGAAATATGTGATTGCTTTTGCTGAACCAGATTACGAAGCGCGCATAGATTACCCGGAAGTTTTTGAGCGGATTGGTCAGGTACAAAACCGCAGTTTAGCTTTTCAGGGTGCAGATCTCAAAATGGGCCGCAGACTGAAAGAATTATTCCGCAACGCAGGTCTGGAGGATATCCATGGCGGCTCCTTAGCGGGGGTGTGGGGTAAACCCACTGCTCGCGATTTCGAAAATGAATGGGACATAATTGCCTATGATTTGGGTGGGCTGATCCACGTTGATGAAATTTTGGAGTTGAAAGAAAAAGCCATGCAAACCTGGTTAGAAGGCAGGGCTACGGTTTTTATTCCAACGCTTTATGCCTACGGAAAAGTACCGGAAATTGCCTCGTAATCGGCGGCTTCAATCAGCTATTCCGGCTCAAATCGTTGACTTGCTCACGCTTGACGGCGTTGAAGTTTTGCCGCCAAGCGTTTTTGTCGATGTAGAAAATCACGAAAGAACACAATGGAATCTGGATTGGTTTCCAAGAGCCTCAGCGCTTGGTTAGTGTAAGCGAGTGCCTTTTCCAGCTGGCGGGTGCTGTGCTCATAGTATTTGGCTAACTCTTCCAAGGCTTCCAGCGAGCCATCTGCAGCTGCCTGCTCCCAGAGCGGCAGGGCACGGTTGTAATCCCCATGACGTTTATGCAGCTTAGCCTGCCGTAAGAGGGGCTCTAACTTAGTATGAGCGGATTCAGCTGCTTGCGCGCCTTTCTGATATAGGCTAACAGCGCCGTCTACTTCGCCCATTTGTTCGAGCAAACGACCTAAAGCTGTTAGGTCTTGAGAACTGGAAGTTTCCCAGGCTGTGGGTGCTTCGAGCATATCCGCGAATAGAGCAAACAAAGCAGCCAGACTTAGAACATCTTGTTCGTTATGGTAGAAAATTCCGCGCAAGGGCTCAGCATTTCCATCGCGCAAGTATTGCGCATAGTATTCTGGTACCAAATAACCTGGGACTTCATCTCCATCCCGCTGGAGCTGCAAGATTTGCCGTTCGATGTTGCCGAGGTTACATTGCTCCAAACGCGCCCGCCAGATTCGGCGGGTGAGGTGCAGCAGGTCCAAGTGTGGCAGATCCTCAAAAGGGCTGGTGAAACCCTGTAGGATGTAACGTGTGTTTAGGATGGGGATATCAAAAGCCTTACCGTTGTAGGTTACCACTGCTGCCATGCCGTCACAAAATTCTTCTAAGCCAGCCAGCAAGGCAGCTTCCTCAGCAGGGCTGCGCAGAAAGAATTGCTCCATAGCTAAAGATTCTCTGCGGAAACGAGCCACTCCGACCATAAACGCCATCGTGCCGGTACCTCCGGAAAGACCGGTAGTTTCAGTGTCCAAAAAGATAAATTGATCGAGGTTTTTTTGTTCTAATTCTGGGACGCGCGACCAGCGGGCTAATCCGTAAATCGAATGCTGGGGGAGAACGGGCTGCCTGCCATGCAGATAATCTTGCGGGTAGGAATGCCCCAAGGAGAATAGACTGCCAAAGTTGGTCTGGTATTCACGCCCAGGGACAACCGTTTCAATCGGCTTGCGTGCCTGCCTGGAAGTCTCTAACGGCTTTTGTATGCCAATTTGTACGCCCATTCGGCGCAGCTTCTCGCTGAGCGACTCGAAATCCATCTCAGACCAACCCTTCCAGCAGGGCTAAGGCTTCTTTTTTACCACCGTGCCCTTCCTCACCGATTGGGCCAACACAAGCCGGGCAGCCATTATGGCATGGGCATTCCGCGATCATTTCAATAGCGCGGCTGATCCAGAGCGCATGCTGCTCGTAAAGGTGTTCCGAAAGTCCCAGTCCGCCTGGAATGCTGTCATAAACAAGGATTGCGGGCTGACCATGAGCCAGAACGGATCGCGCCTCCGAAAGCATGCCCAAATCCTCACGGTCGCACATCACCATTAGTGGCGCCAGGTTGCCAAGGGCATAAGCAGCGCCGGCTAAGCCGCTGCGCAAGCGCACATTTTGCTCCGCTAAGCGGTGGCAAGCCGGGCAGAGCGTCACCAGGTTTGAAGGCCGGTTCGCCAGCTCCAAACTTTCGAAAGTCTTGAAAGGTTGGATATGATGCACATGCAATGTGCTTTCATCGCCACTGGTACCACAAGCGCGGCAGCGATAGCCATCGCGCATTAAAATCTGACGCTTAAGAGCCGCCCAGCCGGGACCATAGTTGTTCGCGTCCGCTGTCCAAAGGTCTTCTGCGCGCAGTGTATCAACCAAAGCAGGCTCCAGCGCCAGCCAGCACCCTTTGGTTTCCAAAAAGCTAGGCGGTAGGTGCACTTCGCCATGTCCAATGGTTTCGCCTGTCTGCCAGCGCACTTTGCGGTAGCCGCTTACCTCTTGCCGTAGGTTTAGGTCGCCAAAGGTCTTGCTATAGCGGGAAAAGAGTTCTTGCTGCCTTGGGTTGAAAGCTTCGATAGTCGTATTGCGTTCGGGAATGGTGTAATAGTCATAATCGACGGGCACCAGGCTGCAGATGCCGTGCTCGAGGTCCAGGCTCTTGACCTCGTAAGACTCCGCCTCATGCAAGTAGATGGCTTCGGGGTGCACCAGCCAGGCAGCGCTGGCAGCGTCAATCTCGCCAATGAGCTGAGATTGTGCGCCAATTTCCACCTTCAAGGATATGATGCTGGAAGTTGTACTGCGCAGGGAGACGTTCCCCGCCGCAAATTGATCCGCAATCCAGTAATACTTGCCATCCTGCGCGTGCAGCCAGCCTGCCTCTACCATCACTTCCAGGTAAGCTTTCAGCAAATCTTCGGGCAGGCTGCCATAGTGATCCTGATCGCTAAAAGGCAGCTCAAAAGCGGCACATTGCAGGTGCTGCAGCAAGATAGAGGCATTGTTGGGGTCAATCAACGCATTTTCGGGTGATTTTTCAGTCAAATATTCAGGATGATTTGCAAGATATTGATCCATCGCATCAGAAGAGGCAATCAGCATAGCTAAGGAGGCTTGCTGCTTGCGGCCGGCACGCCCAGCCCGCTGCCGTGTGGTGGCAATCGAGCCAGGGTAACCCACCATGATCACGGACTCGAGATCGCCAATATCGATGCCAAGTTCCAGCGCTGAGGTCGCCACGACGGTCCTAATGCTACCCGTCTTGAAGCCGGTTTCAATTTCCCGGCGGTCATTTTTAAGGTAGCCGCTGCGATAACCGCGGATCTTTGCGCGCCATTCTGTAGGCATCGTATCATAAAGATAAGTCAGGATCATTTCCACCGTGCGGCGCGTGCGTGCGAAGATGAGCGTCTGGTGGCCATCTACCATCATACGCCGGGCAAAGTGGATGCCGGTTTGAATGCTGCTTGTGCGTAAGCCCAAGTGCTCATCATAGAGGGGCGGGTTGTAAATTAGGAAGTGACGCTTGCCGTGTGGAGACCCGTCCTGATCAATGAGGGCAACAGGGCTTTCGATGAGCTTTGTGGCTAATTCGACTGGGTTGCCGATGGTGGCGGAAGTCAGGATAAATTGTGGGTAAGCGTGGTAAAAAGCAGCGATGCGCTTGAGCCGGCGGATAACATTGGCTACGTGTGAGCCAAAAACCCCTCGGTAGCTGTGCATTTCATCAATGACCACATAGCGCAGCCCACGGAAGAACTGATGCCAGAGCGTGTGATGCGGCAAAATACCCTGGTGCAGCATGTCCGGATTGGTGATGAGCACAGCCGCATTTTTACGGATTTCGGGGCGCTGCTGGGTTGGCGTATCGCCATCGTAAATGGCAGCTTTTACTGTAGGATCCAAAGCCCTCAAGTTCTTGAGCTGGTCCTGAGCCAGCGCTTTGGTGGGGAAGAGATATAACGCCCGTGCGGATGGGTCTGCCAGCAAGGCTTGCAAGACTGGCAGGTTATAGCAAAGCGTCTTGCCGCTGGCAGTGCCGGTGGCAATGACAATGTGCTGCCCGCTTTCGATCAGGCGATAAGCTTCAGCCTGGTGACTATACAGCGCATTGATGCCTTGAGCTCGTAAGTTCTGCTCAAGTTCTGAAGGTAATCCAGGCGGGAAAGGCGCAAAATCAGCAGCCTTGGTTGGCGCAATATTCCAACAAGTTGTGTTGCGGGTAAATTCCTCGTCTTTTTGCCAGGCGAGCAGGAGGTCATCAATATCCATCTTTTGGGTTATCGCTATTCGTCCGTGACTTTCTTTTGGTTTTCGTGTGCCGCTTTTTTCTTCATAGCCCCACGAACGAGCATATCCATGATGGGAAAGATTCCGCCGCCTAAGCGCGTTGCCGCAAAGAAAAGCAATTTTGCCTCTCCTCCAGGGATGATGTTAATCTTGTTCCTACGGATCGCTTTGATGACGTCGGCAGCAACCTTATCAGCTGGTAGAGGATGATCAGAGCCGGCGATGACGCGCGTTTCAAAAGGTTTAAATTGATCTTCCCAGGCTAATTGGGGAGTGTCCGTATCCGGCGGATAGACAACCGAGACCAAGATGCCTTTAGGCTTCATCTCACTGCGCAAAGCTTCAGAATAGCCGCGCACGGCAAACTTAGAACCGGAATAAGCGGTATAGCCAAAAACACCAATAACGCCAGCTAAGGAAGAAAAATTTACAATATGTCCACTGCCACGCGCAATCAGGTCCGGCAATAGGATTTGGCAGACGTTAACCGTTCCAAAGTAATTGATGTCCATGGTCCAATGGAAAATATGCGGCTCTAAGGTTTCGGCGTAACCAGGGCGGGCGACGCCGGCGCAGTTGATAATGAGGTCCGGCAAACCGTAATCGTTTGTGAGCTGGGCGAGAGCTTGACGCAGTGCAGGTTCATCGGTGACGTCCGCTGAAAGCGCGCCGAGCTTTTGGGCTGGGTCAAGGCGTTGCTGTTCGATCTTAGCTACTGCTGCATCCAATCGCTGCTGGTCGCGCGCCAGGATCACGACAGAAGCGCCCTGGGCAAACAGCTGCTGGGCGAGGGCTAAGCCGATGCCGCTTGAGCCACCGGTGATAAGGACCAGCTTAGCATTAATTTCTTTCATGCTCACATTCCACAGGTGCTACAATTAGAACTGCTGCAGCTGGAACAGGATCCCGAAGAACCTGCGACGGTCTTTCCACCGCTGAATGCATTTACAACGGAGATCAGGCGCCGCACTTCTAAGCTGGCACATTTGGGGCAGCTGGTTTTTTCATCGGCAGTACTCATCGGTTTAATCTGCTCAAATCGATTTCCACAATCTTTACAGAGATATTCATAAATTGGCATTTTTCCTCACGTTAATCGCAGGCATATCCTGCATAGGTACATCAAGACTTAGCGATATCAATTGTTTCCGGTTTATGTGCGTAGCGCTCCCTAATCTTAGGGATGAGGAAGCCTTGAAATGCATGCTCCAGGTCATAATCTGGCTGCCAACCCCAGTCCGCACGGGCAGCGCTATCGTCTACATCCTCAGGCCAGGTATCCACAATTTTTTGACGGCGGGGGTCAGGCTCAAATGTAATCTGAGCCTGCGGAAAAGCTTGCATCACAATCTCATAGATTTCCTGGGCGCTGAGGCTGAAACTGGTCACGTTATACACCTGCTGGGAGATCTTACTCACATCAGCTTCTTCAAGCTTTACCAACGCTTTGATGGCATCAGGCATCACCATGAACGGCAAGGTCGTATCCGGACGCACAAAACAGCTATAGGGAATGCCTTGTGCCGCAGCGTGCAGCATCTCGGGTCCATAGTCGCTCGTCCCGCCTGTGGGGATGGTCTCGGCGCTGATCAAGCCCGGAAAGCGCAGGCAGCGGAAGTCCACGGTTGGTTCGGTGCTGGCGTCAGCTGCCAACTGGCGGTAATGCTTGGAGTAATAGCGCCCTAAGCTTTCGCAGTAAAGTTTATTGCAGCCGTACATGGTCGTGGGGAAGGTGTATTCGCCTTCTTTAACCTTACCAATGCGTCGTTTTTCTTCGAGTGAGGGCATGCCGTAGACCGCAATCGAGCTGGGGTAAATAAACTTGACCGATTGCCCTTGCCATTGGGATTGCTCCACAGCTAAGCGTAACAAGTTGAGTGTGCCTTCCACATTAATGCGATGAGCAGTCTCTGGGTTATATTCAGCTTTGGTGGAAAGAATGGAAGCGAGATGGTAAATCGTGCGGATTTGGTGCTCCACGACCAACCTACCCAGCAAGATTTGGTCGAGCACGTCTCCGACGATCCACTTAGAAACCAGTGGACGTAAGGCTTTGTCTAAAGGGTTCACATCGAGGGTAACAATCGGACAATTTTGTTCAGCTAAATATCGAATGAGCCCATGCCCAATTTCGCCATTGGCTCCAGTGATTAAAATGACCTGCTCACGCATAAAATCTCTCCTTTTTTAAACTGGTAAAACCATTGAAATCCTGCGAATCGGTTTTCCTTGCCTTCGGTTAACGCGAATTACAACAACTGTCATATCATCATGAGGGTTTCCCAAATCGAGTGCAATGGCTTGATTAAGCAGCTGATCGGCTAACAGCTGAACCGATAGATCAGGCTCATCAAGGAATGTTTCCATGAGGTCTCCCCACTGCAAAGGTTGACCATAATCGGCGCCAGCGCTCGCGACACCATCCGAAAACATAACGACTGTAAAGTTGTTTTCAATTGGGAATTGATACACGGTGGGTTTTAATGGATCAATGGCTTCGCTTTCGGTATAGCTGATGAGGTTATCTTGATCATTCCGTACAAGGAAAACAGGCACAGAATTATTTTTGGTGAGAAGGATCGTGCTTGCTTCCAAATCGCAAGAAAGGATATTCAAGCTCAATTCTGCCTCGCCGCGGTATTCTGCTTTAAGTGCAGAAAGTACCGCCCGCGAAGCAGCTCCATCGTGAATGCCCTCGAATATCAAAGAAAGTACTCGGTGGACAGCCTTTCGTGAAATTTCTTTGGATCGTTGGCCGTTCAGTTTGCCTTCGCCCAAAATAACAGAGATGCCACCATGTGGGCGTTCAATTACTTCTACCTGATCGCCTTGCTCTCCCGAATAGAAGCGGTCAACTTTCGCAACTGCAATTTGAATTTCCATAATGTTATTTTAATGCATTAAAGCCATTGCAGCTGAATTAAAACAGGTACAATTGTCAGGATTTTTTCACCATGAAACTGCATCGTTTGCCTTTGTTTTTAGCTTGTTGCCTAATTTTTACTTTGGCTGCATGTAATTTTGTTTATACCCAAGCTCCTAATCAAACTGAAACTGAACTGCAAGCGCAAGAAACCAAGACAAAAACAACCCAACGAACACCTATTAGCCGGATTCAAGGCGCACAGCATCGCTCGCCTTTAGAAGGGCAAACGGTGACGAATGTTTACGGAATCGTAACCGGCATTACGGGCAGTGGTTTTTACCTGCAAGATCCGAAGCCAGATTTGGATGAACGCACCTCTGAGGGTATTTTTATTGCTACGAATCAAATTAGCACTGTCAAAGTGGGTGATGAAGTCTTAATTGCCAGTGGCGTGGTCAAGGAATTCAATCCTGCTGGCGTCGGCAGCAATTCACTCACGATAACCCAGATTCAAGCGAATGATTTTAACATCCTCTCCAAAGGCAACCCTCTGCCGGAACCAATCGTCCTAGGGGAGGGCGGACGCACCATCCCTGACCAAGTGATTACCAATGATGTCAATGGCTACGCGGGCAAAAGCGGTTTATTTGACCCACAGGAAGATGGGCTTGATTTTTTCGAAAGCTTGGAAGGCATGCGTGTACAGGTAAATCAAGCTCTTGCAGTTAGCGCCACTTCGAAATATCGCGAGGTCGTTGTTGTTGCTGATAAAGGTAAAGACGCAACTGTGCTATCTTCTCGAGGTGTGCTGGTAATCCGCCCGGATGACTTCAACCCTGAGCGCATCTTGATTGATGATGTCTTT
>DICP01000002.1:2659-5199 GCA_002417685.1 Candidatus Mesolinea sp. UBA5823 | reverse complement strand
TGGCACAGTTAGCGCAGGATATCGTTTTAAACTTGGGCAGTCCGGATATATTGGCACTACAGGAAGTTCAGGATGACGATGGAACGTTAGATTCGCTAGTAACTTCTGCCGATGCCACCTTAGCAGCGCTCGTCGAAGTTATTCAACATGCTGGTGGACCACAATACGCTTGGCTTACGATAGATCCAAAACGCAATGCTGATGGCGGAGTAATCGGCGGTAATATTCGTAATGTAATACTTTACCGCACGGACCGCGGCTTGGCGCTAGCTTCAGCACCAAAAGGAGACGCCTCAACCGCAGTGGAAGTGTTGGTACGCAGTGGAGAACCTCAACTTAGCCTAAACCCGGGCAGAATTTCACCCAATAGCTACGCATTTATGGATAGCCGCAAACCTTTAGCAGTCCAGTTTAGGTTTCGCGGAGAATCAATTTTCGTGATTTCTAATCATCTCAATTCCAAAGGGGAAGATGGTCCGCTTTTCGGAGATATTCAGCCGCCACCTTTGCTTTCGGAAGTTCAACGCGTTCAGCAAGCACAGATTATCCACGATTTCGTCGCGCAAATACTGGCTATCGATACGGAAGCAAAGGTGATAGTGTTGGGTGATCTCAATGACTTCCCATGGAGTTTGCCAGTGCAAACTTTAGCTGGTCAAGAGCTCGATAACCTCATTGAGCTCTTGCCCGAAAACGAGCGTTATACTTACCTTTATGAGGGCAACGCTGAAGTGTTAGATCATATTTTGGTTAGCCAAAGCTTAACAGGAAATGTAGACTATTTTGAGATTGTCCATATCAATGCGGAAATGCTACCTGCGATGCGTTTGAGCGACCATGATCCGGTTATAGCTGTATTCACGTTTGAATAGAGAAGAAATGAAATTACGAAATAGATTCCGTAAATATGGGGCTATAGCCTTAATAATATTGGGTAGTGCGTGTAGTATTTTGCCCAAAGAACAAATCTCGATGCCGACAGCCTCTTTAGTTACTCCAACGGAAACAATAATTTCTTCATCCCAAACTGACTTGAGTGAAATGGGTCTGCTTGAGATTGATGTGCTCGAGATTCCTTTACCAGAGCAGATCGCTAGCCGTTTTATGGAATATTCCAGCATGGCGTGGCTTGGAGAGGATTTGATCTTGCTGCCCCAATATCCTCATCGATTGAACCCTGAAGGGTTGGGAAAGCTGTATGCACTGAAAAAAGCCGACATCCTTCGGTATATCGAGCAGCAGGATGGCGAGCCTCTCGATATAAGGGAGATCGCCTTTGATGACGGAGGATTGCACAAGACATTGCCTGGGTTCGAAGGTTTCGAAGGACTTACTTTTAATGATGATCGGGTCTTTATGACCATCGAAACCCATAACGGCAACCCGATGATGGGCTATTTGGTGGCTGGGAGCTATGACGCTGCCTTGCAACAGATTAGCTTAGACCCGCAAACCTTGGTGGAGCTGCCTCCGCAAACGAACTTTTTGAATGCTTCAGATGAAGCCCTAACTATTTATGATGACCGCATTTATACCTTTTTTGAAGATAATGGCTTAAGTCAAAACCCAAAAGCTGAGGCCCACACTTTTGATTTCAATTTACAACACCGAGGAACAGTGTCTTTCCCAAATATCGAATACCGCGTGACGGATACTACCGAAACTCTGGAAGACGGCACTTTTTGGGTGATGAACTATTTTTACCCAGGCGATGACCATTTAGCTGCCGATGATGATCCACTTATTAGCCAATACGGTATCGGCGAGACGCATAAGCAGTTCGATGGGGTTGAGAGAATTGTGGAGATGAAAATCGAAGAGGGTGCTATACGGCTAGTAGACATTGCGCCACTCTACTTGCGCTTGAATTTGGATGGGGTGTCGCGAAATTGGGAAGGAATTGTCAGAATAGATGAGATCGGCTTTCTTCTTATAACAGATAGTTTTCCGAGAACAATTTTCGGTTTTGTTCAGAATTTAAGGTAAAATTCCAGCGGTATTTACGTACCTTAACCAATTATTTGCAAAAAGGTACGTAGGAATGGTTTAAAATCAGTTAGAATTGTGATTGAAATTCTAACGTAAGGCAATTACGGAAGGCTTTTGGAGGCATCGTTGACAGAAAGCACCTTGAGTGAACAGCCAAAACGTATTGGTCTAAAAAGGCTAAAAGCCCGCGAGCAGCTTACCGGTTACCTTTTTATACTCCCAGCTCTAATTGTTATCCTTGTTTTTGGCATTTTTCCCATCGGTTATTCCATTTACATGAGCCTGTTTGACTGGCGAGTGGTTAAAGGACCATTTATCGGAGATCGAAATTACTTGATGATCTTTGGTTCTTGGAAGAATGTGGGAATTATTATTGCGGGGATCGCCTTATTTTATGCTGGTTCTAAAGTTTGGGGGAAGGCTTTTCAATCACTCAAAAACGGTCAAAAGCTTGCTCGCCTCGTTGGCGCCTTAATCCTAATCTTGGGCGGTGTAGTTTTCGTAACCGGTTGGACGCAAATGTACGAAACTGGCAATCCAGAGTTTCTCGA
>DICP01000002.1:0-2567 GCA_002417685.1 Candidatus Mesolinea sp. UBA5823 | reverse complement strand
TTTCGAATGATTTATTTTTTGCCTTATATAACACCCTCGATTAGCTCAGCTGTGGTGTTTCAGATTATATTTTCGAGCAGAGAAACTTCCCTCGCAAACCAATTTATCGGGCTTTTCGGAATTGATCCACTCAAATGGCGCTTTGAACCTAGACCAGTGTTGCAATTATTAGGGTTCGATGTCAGTGGCATTGGAGGAGGCCCCAGCTTAGCCCTCTTAACGATTATGTTCTTTGGCATCTGGTCCTTCGTTGGTTACAACACGGTTATATTTCTCTCGGGGTTAGGGAATATTCCCAAGGAAATCTACGAAGCAGCTGAAATCGATGGTAGCAATAGCTGGAATCGTTTTTGGTACATCACCATTCCGATGATCTCACCGGTTACCTTCTATTTGACCTTGATAGGTTTTATTGGCACGTTTAAAGCTTTTAATCATATTTACGTTTTGCGCACACCCAGTGCACAAAATACGGTTATAACTGCAAGCCTGATGATCTTTGACCGCTTTTATCGTGCCAACCAATATGGGATTGCCACAGCCCAGGCAATTGTATTATTTGTGATTATTCTTGGACTTACCCTCGTCCAAAATAACGTCATGGGAAAGCAGGTATTTTATGGATAATGCTGTAACCATTGCCGATGATCCTGCCAGCACAAAAAATAANNTTCTTCTGGATGATCTCAAATTCGCTGATGACTTTGGGGGAGACTATCACGCGCCAACTTTTGCCCAAAGTACCCCAATGGGAAAATTACCGATTGGCATGGGAGCAAGCAAAATTTTCAAAGTATTTTGTCAACAGTGTGTTGGTTACATTGGGCACTTTAGCCGGCTTGCTTTTCACTTCTATCCTCGCAGGCTATGCTTTCGCCAGGATTGATTTTAAAGGCAAAAATTTGCTGTTTGGTCTTTTCTTAGCCACGATGATGATCCCCGAGTCTGTAACGTTAATCCCAAATTACATGCTCATTCGGGGAGCAATCATTCCGTTACCCGGCGGTACGTGGATTAATACATATTGGGCGCTTACGTTACCTTTTATGGCAAATGCATTCAGCATCTTCCTTTTACGTCAATTTTTCGCTCAGGTTCCCAATGAACTTTGGGATGCGGCACGCATGGATGGGTGCGATCACTTGCGTTTTCTTATTCAAATCGTACTTCCCATCAGTAAAGCCGCTGTTTTGACCGTGCTTTTGTTTGGTTTTACTGCTTCGTGGAACGCCTTCCAATGGCCTCTTTTGGTAACAACCCGTGATACGTGGCGGCCGCTTATGGTTGGATTATATGGCTTTGTCACTGAGGCTGGGCCAAACACACATTTGCTGATGGCAGGCGCGGTGATCACTATTATTCCCATCCTGATTGTATATTTCCTCACACAGAAACAATTCACTCAGGGTATTGCGACAACAGGGCTGAAATAATGATTGGCTTTAAGACAAGCTTGAATTTTCATTTTGTGGGCTTGATTAAAACAAGAAACGGTCAATCAAGTATAATCATGGATACGACGAGGGCTTCTCATCCTTCGTTTATCAAAATTATGTATCAACTAGTTCAAAATGGAGGTTTTGAAAAATGAGAAGAAAAAGTTTTTTGATCGTTGCAGTCTTATTGATTGCATCACTAGTCTTGGGTGCATGCGCTCAGGCGACCGAAGCCCCAACAGAGGCTCCAACCGAAGCTCCTACTGAAGCCCCTACCGAAGCTCCAACTGAAGCTCCTACCGAAGAACCCACCGAAGAAGATCCTTGGGCTAATGTAACTCCAGCAAAAGAGATCGTTTGGTGGCACCAGCACACTGGCGAAGCACGTGAAAACGCCATCAACCAAATCCTTTCCGATTTCAATTCGACCAACGAATGGGGCATTACCGTGACAGCAGAATATGCCGGCAGCTATAATGACATCTTCCAGAAGATGCTGCCTATTCTGAATACTCCTGAAGTCCCAGACGTAGTGGTTGGCTATCAAAACCAGATTGCTACATATCAGTTAGCAAATGCCATGTTTGATATGAACGAACTGATCAATCACCCTGTTTATGGGCTTACCCCTGAAGAGCAGGCTGATTTCTTCCCTGGTTTCTTCCAGCAGGATGTTTATCCATTGTTTGGCAACCAGCGCCTTGGCTTGGCTCCCAACCGCTCCATGGAAGTGATGTATTACAACATGGATTGGCTGCGGGAGTTAGGTTATGACGCACCCCCAACTACCCCAGAAGAATTCAAAGAAATGGCATGCAAAGCAACCCAAACGCCATTTAGCGGCGCAACCGAAGGTGCTGCATCTCCAATTGGCTATGAGCTGAGCATCGATACCTCTCGGTTTGCCAGCTGGACGTTTGCATTCGGCGGGGATATGTATGATTACACCAATAACCAATTCACCTTGAATAGCGATGCTGCCGTGGAAGCCTGGACTTTTGTTCAGAGTTTGTTTGCTGATGGCTGCGCCAAACTGGTAACCGAAGATTATGGTGACCAAACCGACTTTGGCAATGGAACCCTGCTCTTCTCCATTGGCTCCAGCTCCGGTCTGCCTTACTACAAAGATGC